>NZ_JBKFSQ010000019.1:0-94458 GCF_046569525.1 Salmonella sp. 741265055_HSA
ACCACTTTGTCGGATACATCAGATTATGACCAGACGGTTCGCGCTGTACGCTTACGATCATCATACGACTTTATTCGCAGTTGTTTTTTGCCTGATCGTCAAAGCCAACATGCCCCTTCAGGCTGGCTTATAAGTCAGAGTGTAGATTCCGACGTGTCCGATCAGCGATTCTGACGCGCCCACCTCGGTGTGGCGGTCGTCGCTGACGATCACTTTGACATGGAGAATTTTGTACTCACTGAATGTCCGAACCGGACCACCTCCGAAGAGGTGAAGGAATAGTCCATCAGACGGATTTCCTGTCGCGCGGTCTCAATTATCTTAAGAACAAGCTGGAGAGCTGTACCTTCCGGATAAAATCCTGCCTCAATGATGGCTGCGTAAGTATGCGGTACTGGCGCACACAGAGCCAGACCGAGCAAACCGGGCAGAAGCCATCGGCCATATGTTTTTTATGCATTGTTTGCATGGTATTTCCTTCATTGGATGTATTCAGAAATGCCGGAGTCGGGGAAACTCGTTTTCCCCGATTGCCGGGGTTGGACAAGGATGCCCTGCGGAGTGCGCGTTATGTGACTGGATTATTTTTTCCTGTATATCTCTTTGACATATACATCGCCTCTACTCATAATGGATATACGCGTTGTATATCCAGAAAGGAGGCAGTTATGCACACAACACTTTTTTTTAGTAACCGGACCCAGGCAGTCAGATTGCCTAAATCGATATCCTTTCCGGAGGATGTGAAACATGTCGAAATCATTGCGGTTGGCAGAAGCAGAATCATTACTCCAGTCGGAGAATCCTGGGACAGCTGGTTCGATGGCGAAGGCGCCAGTACTGATTTTATGAGTACCAGAGAACAACCCGCAGTACAGGAACGGGAAGGATTCTGATGCTGAAATTCATGCTTGATACCAATACCTGTATTTTCACCATCAAAAATAAGCCCGAACACGTCAGAGAACGCTTCAACCTCAATACATCCCGAATGTGTATCAGCTCCATCACCTTAATGGAGCTGATTTACGGGGCTGAAAAAAGCCTGGCGCCGGAGCGTAATCTTGCCGTCGTGGAGGGATTTATCTCCCGCCTTGAGGTTCTGGATTACGATACACAGGCAGCGATACATACCGGTCAAATCCGTGCCGAACTGGCCCGCAAGGGAACACCTGTCGGGCCTTATGACCAGATGATTTCTGGCCATGCCCGTAGCCGCGGACTGGTTGTCGTCACAAACAATCTCCGCGAATTTGAACACATTCCGGGTATCCGAATCGAAGACTGGTGCTAATTTCTGCATCAGATGTTATCCCCGGATTCATGCTCTTTTCCGGATTTAGTGGTCAAGTAATTTGGTTACCTGCTTAATGGTGGTTTGCATCACATTTTTAGCTGGTGGTATTTTTTTATGTTGACTGGAGATATCTGCCAACAGCATAACTTTTACGGCCAGATAATAAATAAAAGAGTACCAAAATGTCGTATTCTGACATGTTTACGAAGGGAGTACCGCTCCCTTCTTTTTTGTCTATGGAAAACCCCCAGCTAGGCTGGGGGTTCCGGAAAGCTTTCAGCTTTAAGCCAGTTATTAAAACCCCTTTTGATTTGTTAAAACATCTTGCGGTCTGGCAACTGCAAAAGTTCAACAAGAAATCAAAAGGGGGTCCCAATGGGGGACGAAAAGAGCTTAGCGCACACCCGATGGAACTGTAAATATCACATAGTTTTCGCGCCCAAATACCGAAGACAAGCGTTCTATGGAGAGAAGCGTAGGGCAGTAGGCAGCATATTAAGAAAATTGTGTGAATGGAAAAACGTACGAATTCTGGAAGCAGAATGTTGTGCAGATCATATTCACATGCTTCTGGAGATCCCGCCGAAGATGAGTGTGTCGAGTTTCATGGGATATCTGAAGGGTAAAAGTAGTCTGATGCTTTACGAGCAGTTTGGGGATCTAAAATTCAAATACAGGAACAGGGAGTTCTGGTGCAGAGGGTACTATGTCGATACGGTGGGTAAGAACACGGCGAAGATACAGGACTACATAAAGCACCAGCTTGAAGAGGATAAAATGGGTGAGCAATTATCGATCCCGTATCCGGGCAGCCCGTTTACGGGCCGTAAGTAACGAAGTTTGATGCAAATGTCAGATCGTATGCGCCTGTTAGGGCGCGGCTGGTAAGAGAGCCTTATAGGCGCATCTGAAAAACCTCCGGCTATGCCGGAGGATATTTATTTTGTTTCCTGGATACTCACTGAACAATGCCGTTACTGCCCGATAACTGCCGCATCCCCCTCTCCATAGCCGTTTCCTGCAACTTAAATCACAGACGTTGATTTACCAGGCCGATAGGCCTTCTTTCCCGTTATATACCCTTCATACTTCAAGTGGCTTATGTGTTAGCTACGGATTACTCAGTCCATCCATGGGCCTCGCCCTGACGGGCCGTCGCATGCGACGTTCAAGTCTGCTCCCGGCAGATTTGTTGCTCTCCCCGGTCACAGCGTTATCTATGCTCCCGGGGACTCACTCCCTTGCCGCCTTTCAGCAACTCAAATTATTTTTGGTATATATCAGTGAACTTCTATTTTTGTCAGTTTTTATTTTCCAGTTTATTTATTATTAAATACTGTTTCTGGCCTGGATATATTTTCGTGAATAGCCTCCCGACAGCCGGAGATAAAGTTATTTGCTGGCGTAACAGTGCTCATAATTTAAAAGATTTATTTATAGTTTGTTATCACGGAAAGATTTTAACTTAATACATGCCAGTAAGGCATCAGGTAAAATAACCGGAGAGAAGAAGATGAACAAAATGCTATTAGCCGGAAGTACCGGTATTGTTCTGCTGTCTGCTGCAGCCAGTCCGGTATGGGCAGACGATAATGCCAGTACATTTTCACTTGGATACGCCCAGTCCCATACTAATCACGCCGGGACGTTGCGTGGGGTACGGCTGGCAAACAACTATGAAATGTCACCGGACTGGGGGCTGACAACCTCATTTGCATGGCTAAATGGAAGCCAGCGCTATTCCGATGAAAGCAGTAATGGTCGTGTAACAACCCGTTATTACTCCCTGCTTGCAGGCCCCTCATGGAAAATAAATAACCAGTTAAGTCTGTATAGTCAAGTGGGCCCCGTATTATTGCATCAGCGTGATCACGGGATAAATGAGTCTGACAGTAAGGTCGGATATGGTTATTCTGCTGGCGTGGCTTATACCCCGGTCAGTAGTGTCGCTATAACTCTGGGTTATGAGGGAGCGGATTTTGATGCTACCCATAACAGCGGAAGCCTTAATAGCAATGGTTTTAATCTTGGCGTGGGTTACCGGTTCTGAATAGGATAATCCGATAAAAAATGTTACTTTGTGGAGATGATGGATTATGAAAAGCCATATTATGCCAGGCGTTGCGCTGATGGTTATCCTGTTTTCAGGAAATATTATGGCCGCAACAAACATGACTGATAACGTTACTCTGAATAATGACAAGATATCCGGACAGGCCTGGCAGGCCATGCGTGATATCGGAATGTCGCGATTCGAGTTGTTTAATGGTCGCACCCAAAAGGCGGAACAACTGGCTGCGCAAGCAGAAAAACTCCTGAACGATGACAGCACTGACTGGAATCTGTATGTCAAATCAGATAAAAAAGCCCCAGTTGAAGGAGACCACTATATTCGGATAAATTCATCGATTACGGTAGCAGAAGATTATCTCCCTGCGGGCCAGAAAAATGATGCTATTAATAAAGCAAACCAGAAAATGAAAGAAGGAGATAAAAAAGGGACTATAGAGGCCCTGAAACTAGCAGGCGTCAGTGTTATTGAAAATCAGGAACTCATTCCTCTTCAGCAAACCCGTAAGGATGTGACCACAGCGCTTTCCTTGATGAACGAAGGAAAATACTATCAGGCAGGTCTGTTACTGAAATCAGCTCAGGATGGCATAGTTGTAGACTCTCAGTCAGTTCAGGAATCACCCACGCACTCCGTGCAGCACGACGCCGCGCATTAATATCCCCCAGCCTGCTGTATACATTACAGCAGGCAGCATTATGTCTGACAGCTATTACCAGTTTGTTCTTTGCTGTCGGCATTGTTTTTAAATTTCATCCGCGAAGTTCAGAAATGTCAGGGTACCTGCATTTATATCTATTGTGATGCCCATCACAAATACAGAAGAATATCATTTCATTTATTATTTTTTATTCCTTCCACTTATGATGGTTCATAATGATTTATTAAGTTAATGTTTTGGAATTAAATGCCTTTTACTTGCATTATATCCAGTTTTTTATGCTACCAGTAATTTCATTGTTATATATGATTAGTATTATGTTTTGTAAATATCCAGTGTAATGGAAAAGCAAAACATACATTCCAGATAATATATTACAAAATATTTCATGTCCGCTGCGAATATCTGTCTGTTAGGTATTCACCCGCTTATAATTACATTAAAAAGTATTTCTTTGATGATTATTCTTAAATTACGATCATAATCATCGATCGTATCGATCTATTTTTATTGTTTTAATTTGAATAAGAATTTTCTTACAACTGATTAGGCATTAGCTGAAATCAATATTTTTCGATGGAAAGTTCAGGTGCTTCGTTTAACACCAGGCGTTTATTATTCATACGAATCTTTTCTGAACGCTTTCATTAATACCCTCAGAGTTGTTTTCAGCCTTTGCAAAATAATTCTCATTCACCCAAAGGACATATTATCTATGCGTAATAAAATAATACTTGCCATGGCGGCTGCCGGTATGATGTATGGTGCTTCTGTATTTGCCGCCGATACTACACCCACAGCAGGCCCGTTCGGCTCAGGTAAAATTCTTTTCACTGGTACCATCACCAACTCACCCTGTGATATCGCACCGGGCGACGATGCGATCACCGTTCCGTTTGGACAGATTTCTTACCGTAAACTGAATACCGCCAATGCAACCACGGACTCAAAACCGTTCACCATTCATCTGCAGAACTGCGCCTTCGATCCGAATGAAACTACAATAGCCGGCTCCGCAGGGAAAATGTCTAAAGTAACCGTCTCTTTCAGTGGCACAGCAGATACCTCAGGTAAAGCTTACGTCAGCACCGGCAGTGCCCAGCATGTTGGTGTGCAGCTTCTGAAAGGTGACAACACCTCACTGATTACACCCAATACCCCGATGCCGGATGGCGACGCCCAGCAACTGCAGGCCGGGAATAACGAACTCAACTTCTTTGCCCGCCTGATAGCCCTGACAGATGCCGCAACTCCTGGCGATGTTAACGCATCCGTCACCTACACCCTGAAATACCTGTGATTTCACGCGGTAAATAACGACAGGGAGAAGCCGTCCACGGAGGGGATCGGACGGCTTTTATATCTGACTGTGCCTGCGGGCTGTCTGTTACACGGACGACAACACGAAAGCGCCATGCCATGAAAATTACCCGGCTTGCCATTCTGATTACCCTGACATTTTCCGTCCTGAAGTCGCAGGCCACGGAGTTCAATGCCAGCCTGCTGGACAGCGGGAACCTGTCTAACGTGGACCTCACGGCCTTCAGCCGCGAGGGGTATGTGGCGCCCGGTAACTATATTCTCGATATCTGGCTCAATGACCAGCCGGTACGGGAACAGTATCCGGTCAGGGTTGTACCGGTTGCCGGACTCGACGCGGCCGTCATCTGTGTGACAACAGACATGGTGGCCATGCTGGGTCTTAAGGATAAGATTATTCATGGCCTGAAACCCGTTACCGGTATCCCGGACGGGCAATGCCTTGAGCTGCGCTCCGCTGACAGTCAGGTACGGTACAGCGCTGAAAATCAGCGTCTGACCTTCATTATTCCCCAGGCCTGGATGCGTTATCAGGACCCGGACTGGGTGCCCCCTTCACGCTGGAGCGACGGCGTCACCGCCGGCCTGCTTGATTACAGCCTGATGGTCAACCGCTATATGCCGCAGCAGGGGGAAACCTCTACCAGCTACAGCCTCTACGGCACCGCCGGGTTTAATCTCGGCGCCTGGCGATTGCGGAGCGATTACCAGTACAGCCGTTTTGACAGTGGGCAGGGCGCATCACAGTCCGATTTTTATCTGCCGCAGACGTATCTGTTCCGTGCCTTGCCAGCACTGCGCTCAAAACTGACGCTCGGACAGACGTACCTCAGCTCCGCTATTTTTGACTCCTTCCGCTTTGCCGGGCTCACTTTGGCCAGCGATGAGCGCATGCTGCCGCCCTCTCTTCAGGGGTATGCCCCGAAAATTAGCGGCATTGCGAACAGTAATGCACAGGTCACCGTCAGCCAGAATGGTCGCATTCTGTACCAGACCCGGGTGTCGCCGGGGCCTTTTGAGCTTCCCGACCTGAGCCAGAATATCAGCGGCAACCTGGATGTCAGCGTCCGGGAAAGCGACGGTAGCGTCCGGACCTGGCAGGTCAACACGGCCAGCGTCCCCTTTATGGCACGCCAGGGACAGGTTCGCTATAAGGTGGCCGCCGGACGTCCGCTGTACGGCGGGACGCATAACAACAGCACGGTCAGCCCTGACTTTCTGCTCGGGGAGGCCACCTGGGGAGCATTTAACAACACGTCGCTGTATGGCGGCCTCATTGCCTCCACCGGCGACTACCAGTCCGCGGCGCTCGGGATCGGCCAGAATATGGGGCTGTTGGGCGCTCTGTCTGCGGACGTCACCCGCTCAGATGCGCGGTTGCCGCATGGGCAGAAGCAGTCCGGTTACAGCTACCGTATCAACTATGCCAAAACGTTTGATAAAACCGGCAGTACCCTGGCGTTCGTCGGATACCGCTTCTCGGACCGCCATTTTCTGTCCATGCCGGAGTACCTGCAGCGTCGGACCACTGACGGCGGCGATGCATGGCATGAAAAACAGAGCTACACCGTGACTTATAGCCAGTCCGTTCCGGTACTCAACATGAGCGCGGCCCTCTCGGTAAGCCGGCTCAATTACTGGAACGCACAGTCCAACAATAACTACATGCTCAGCCTCAACAAGGTGTTCAGTCTCGGCGACCTTCAGGGACTCTCGGCCTCGGTGTCGTTTGCCCGTAACCAGTACACCGGCGGGGGTAGCCAGAACCAGGTCTACGCCACCATCAGTATCCCGTGGGGAGACAGTCGCCAGGTGAGTTACAGCGTACAGAAAGATAACCGGGGCGGCCTGCAGCAGACCGTGAATTACAGCGATTTCCATAACCCGGACACTACATGGAACATCAGCGCCGGTCATAACCGTTATGACACCGGCAGCAACAGCAGCTTCAGCGGCAGCGTGCAGAGCCGTCTGCCGTGGGGCCAAGCGGCAGCGGACGCCACCCTGCAGCCCGGACAGTACCGCAGCCTGGGCCTGAGCTGGTACGGCTCGGTGACTGCCACCGCCCACGGTGCCGCTTTCAGCCAGTCGATGGCCGGGAATGAGCCCCGCATGATGATAGATACCGGAGACGTGGCCGGTGTGCCGGTGAACGGCAACAGCGGGGTGACCAACCGCTTCGGGGTGGGCGTGGTGAGCGCCGGCAGCAGCTATCGCCGCAGCGATATTTCGGTTGATGTGGCCGCCCTGCCGGAGGACGTGGACGTCAGCAGCTCCGTCATCAGCCAGGTGCTGACGGAGGGCGCGGTGGGCTACCGGAAGATTGACGCCAACCAGGGGGAGCAGGTGCTCGGTCATATCCGGCTGGCTGATGGCGCAAGTCCGCCGTTTGGCGCCCTGGTGGTGTCCTGGAAAACCGGCAGAACCGCGGGGATGGTCGGAGATGGCGGTCTGGCCTACCTGACAGGTCTCAGCGGGGAAGACCGCCGGACCCTGAATGTGTCCTGGGATGGCCGGGTGCAGTGCAGACTCACCCTGCCGGAAACGGTGACACTCAGCCGGGGGCCGCTGTTACTGCCCTGCAGATAAAAATATCCCTGTCACAGAGCAGGTCTAAAGGAGAAAACAGGTGAAAAACAGCAGAAGAAGCCGTGTGATTTTACTCGCACTGGCGGCGGCATGGAGCCAGTACAGCCCGGCGGCCGTCAATGTTGACCGGACCCGTATTATCATGGATGCGCCGCAGAAAACGGTGGCCATCACGCTGAATAACGATGACAAAACCACGCCGTTCCTGGCGCAGTCCTGGGTGACGGATGCTGACGGGGTGAGAACCGATGCGCTGATGGCGCTGCCGCCGCTGCAGCGTATTGATGCCGGACAGAAATCCCAGGTCCGTATCACCCAGGTTCGCGGGCTGACAGATAAGCTCCCTCAGGACAGGGAAACACTGTTCTGGTTTAACGTGCGGGGCGTTCCCCCGAAGCCGGAAGACGACAACGTCCTGCAGCTGGCCATGCAGAGCCAGCTGAAACTGTTTTACCGTCCGAAAGCCATTATCAGAAGCAGCAGTGACCAGCCGGAAAGAAAGCTGACTGCTGAGCGGAATGCGGGACATCTGACCCTCAGAAACCCGACGCCGTACTACATCACTGTGGCGTGGCTGGGAGCAGACCGTAGCCACAGGCTCAGCGGTTTCCGCGAGGGCGTGATGGTGCCGCCCCTGGGGAACCTGCCTTTAAAGGCTGTTCTGCCGGCAGAAACCCGGACGCTGTGGGTGGGGTATATTGATGATTACGGGGGACTGCAGATGAATCGCTACACCTGCGATGCCCTGAACTGCGCGTTTAAGGACGCAGGGGCGACATCATGACAGAATGGATTTTTAATCTGAAAACAAAACTGACCGTGCTGGTGATGATGTTGTGCTCTTTATGTGTGACTAAAGTGTATGCGGTTGAGCTAGGTATAAATGAATGTGCAGTCACTTCCGGTCAGAATATTAATTTAAGAAGTATAAATTTGACAACCGATGATTTTAAACCTGGCCCGGATTCGGTTATCTATACAATCAATCAGGATGCAGTTTTTAAATGTTACATGGGATATGACACGCAATTTCCACAGCTGGTATTTAATCAGGGCTACTTCAGTAAATTTACCAAGACACTAGATGCGATGGGACTTGGATTCAGAATGTCCATTCAAGAAACAGGAAATGCTTCAAGTGTTGTTTCGTTCTCCTGGGATGAAATAAAGAGTACTCAGTCAGGAAATGAGTTACGAAAAGAGTTTGGCACAAAACTACCTGTTGGGACTACAGAACGAAAAGTAAGGATAACACTGGATTTCTTATATACAAAAGCATATTCAGAGAGTAGTGCAGTTACAGCTTTTACGGGGATAAGTAATGTTTTAAATATTGTACCTTTTTCTTATTCTTTGAGACAAAACGGATTTGTTTTATCTGGTTTTAATGTGAGAATTCTCAGAAACGGATTGGGTAAAGTTGACATTGTTCCATTACAGGTCAACTTTGGGCATATTTATACGACTTATGAACCTTCACAGACCAGACAGGCAAATTTTACAGTGATCGCCAGGCAGGTTTTACGACCGGCTATGGGACAGGAATTCACGATCCCTCTGGCCATCACCTTCGGGAAAGGTGCACTGACACAGGATACCGGGCAAACTCTGAATCTTGTCAGCCTGGATGGCCCCAACAAAGGTCAGCCTAATGGGCTCCGGCTTTCAATAAAAGATGATAAAGGAAAAGAGATTACTTTTGATAAACAAGAAGTACTGGGGGATATTACTATTACAGGAGCTGTCACCGGTAATGTGTCGAAGGTATATACTGCAGTAATAACCCCGACCCCGGGGGGAAGTGTAAAGACAGGAACGTTTTCTGCTGCAATACCCGTTACTGTTACCTATAACTAATCGGGGGGGCAGATAATAAAAATAAAAGAACTGACTGAGTTATCGGGGAACTAATCCCGAATAAACACACATTAATAATAAATACTATTTAAGAGTTGTTCTTCACCTCCGGGAAATCATTTACCCAGTTATGGAGAGGTTTTATGTGCCCTGATAATACACACGCAAAAAAGCAGTACCTTACCCCTGGTAACGATATTCATTATCCCGGACAGACCAACCATGATGCCTGTTTTATTCCGGTAAGTGTCCGCCAGTATGCCGGCGAGCCCCTGTATATCATTGTGGCACACTGGTGCCTGTTGCAGCAGAACTGGGTTCAGCGTAACCAGATAGCAGAGGCGTTTCACATCACGGCCAGACGGGCCAGCTACCTGATTGCCTATCTGCGAAGCAAAACATCGCGGGTGGTCAGCATCTGCCGTCACCAGACCCTGCCTAATAAAGCACGACGCTATGAGATTTATGTTATCCGGGTTCTTGACAGTCCCACCCCGTCCACGCGCCGTGAAAAAGCCGGACCGCCGCTGGTATCAAAACGCCGGGTCGGTAATGGTGACAGGTCGATGGCAAATGAACTGTGGAACCGGCTGTGCAGTAACAGAAATGCGGGGAAGATCCTGAAAAAGAAGGAGGATGAGGATGACGGAACATAACCGGATACCGGCCTGGCAGATTATCGTTTACGGTGACTGCTGGCCGGTGACGATCGCCGTGGCACACCTGGTCCGGAGATTTATGCCGGGCTGCAACTGTGAAACCGCATACAGGCAGCCTGTTCTGTTGCAGCAATTACGTCGGAAACCGGAGGCCATACTGATACTGTGTCTGCGTCCCCGTGAACATCTCTTTTTGTTCTATTCCCTGAGACAGATACTGCCGGACTACCCGGTTATGATTATCAGCGATGAGCTGTTTTTCAGCGACCGGGTGGTACTGAAGGTATACGGCGGCATCCCGGCGCTGCTGGAGCAGGAACTGGCGGAGATACTTATTCGGTGGCGGCGGGATGAACAGTGGGCCGGGGGCGCACGCCTGCGCAGGACAGGAGCGCTGGACGCCTTTTTGTTATCTCCGGATCCGGTGACGGGCTTTCTGGAAGTGCCACCGATATTTAACAATCCGAAGCGGTTGATGAACTATATGGATCAGTTGATGCACCGGGAGATACTGGCATGCGGAGTGAGCCTGGCCCAGTTACGCTTGCTTCAGGAAGTTTACCGTGGACGAGGAAGGTTGTCAGCGTTGTGTGGAAGGCTGAATACACAGGAGAAGCAAATCTGGCAGGACAAATACCGGTTACTGGTGAAGCTGGGAATGCGGAACCGATTACGGGAACTGCTGTTTGGTACCCGGTTTTGTAAATCACTGCAGCGAACCCCGTTTATCGCTCCGCAATAACCCGCCTCCGGCGACCCTATCCAGAAACACTGACACGCCGGCTAAACCCGGTGGCGGTGGGGTATTTTTTGCCTGTGGTGTAGTGGAGTAAAATACAGAATTCAGGCGGGACGCTGAATGTATGGCCTTTCATACCGTTTGATAAGTAAAAACGCTTCTGGAATGAAACCCGACGTGAATGATACGTCCTGAGCAGAAGCGTTACATATTTACTGTATGATCCCGGTATAGCCATGAATTCCCATATACACGCCGACCAGACCAATCAGAATGCTCGAAAAATAGGGCGCCCGCCGGGCAAGCGTCGAAAAACCACTCCAGCGTTTTGCTGCCTGTTGAACGCTTATCGCCGCGCCCACGCCTACCGTCACCAGCGTTAATGCCAGGCCAAGACTAAAGCTCAGCACCATCGTGGCGCCCAGCGTAAACGCTTTAAGCTGGATACAAATCAGTAAAACGGTGATCGCAGCCGGACAGGGGATAAGCCCTCCGGTCAGGCCGAACAGCAGGATCTGTCCATTAGTCACTGTTTGACCATCAAAACGGCGTTGAATATCGGCAGCATGGGCGCGTTCATGGGCATCCTGATACGCTTTTGACGTTGCGCCTTCCGGATGTATGTGACCATGATGGTCGTGGTCGTGGTCGTGGTCGTGGTCGTGGTCGTGATGGTGGTTTCCCGCCAGCCACTGCTGCTCGCCTCGCCATGTCCGCCAGAACATCCAGCACGCGGTGCTCAGAATAATAATCGCAGAAATTAACTGCAGCCATGGCTCCACTGATTGTGCGGTGAATGCCCGGCTAAGATACATCCCACCCAGCGCGATTAACCAGACGATCGCGGTATGAGAAAGCGTTGCTGCCAGACCGAGCATGACGGCCTGTTTAACCGTACCTTTAATGGCAATGATAAAAGCCGCCATCATGGTTTTGGAGTGCCCTGGTTCAAGCCCGTGCAAAATACCTAATAAAATGGCGCTGGGAATGAAGAACCAGCCGTTTCCTTGCTGAAGAAGTGTCGAAAATTCACCCATGAGAATGATTCTTAGTTGTTTTATGTGGGTGTCATTCTACTCCCCCCTAGTATGCAATACTACCCCCCAGTAGCCTCGTAATGCTATAATTTGTATTTGTTAATGTTAGTGAGGTGTTGCAATGTCACATACCATCCGGGACAAACAAAAGCTTAAAGCCAGAACCAGCAAGATTCAGGGGCAGGTGATAGCGCTAAAAAAAATGCTGGATGAACCGCATGAATGCGCGGCCGTGTTACAACAGATCGCGGCGATTCGCGGCGCGGTAAATGGCTTAATGCGCGAGGTGATTAAAGGGCATCTGACCGAGCATATCGTTCATCAGAGTGATGAAGCCAGACGTGAAGAAGATCTGGACGTCATATTAAAGGTGCTGGATTCTTATATAAAATAGCCGGGAGTTATATCCCGGCTATCTTTTACTTTAGCCGAAAAACATCACTGATACGCAAAGTAAACCGACGACCAACGTAATGAAATTACCTACTGATCGGTAGGGTTTTAATGCCGGTATCAGGTACGTTGACAACGTGGGCATAATAAACAGAATCATCGCAATGAGCGGGCCGCTAATGGCATAAATCATAGAGATGGCATTCGGGTTAATACAGCAAATAATAAACGTAATCCCGGAAACCAGTATGATAGACAGCGCGCGATTGAACGCCCGGCTTTTTTTCACGCCAACCTGCTGTAGGGTGGTTCTTACCATTTCGGTTGCGCCCTCAATGACGCCGAAATAGGTACCGAGGAAAGATTTCGACATGGCCACGACGGCAACGATAATACCGGAAATAGAGAGCCAGGCCGGCGCATTGGGCATCATCGAGAGCGCGGAAAGGATGGTAACGCCTTCGTTGCGCGCGTCTTCAATGTATGACGGCGGAATGGAGAGCAGGCAGCTAAAGACAAAGAACAGCACGCTCAGACAGATAATCAGATAGGCGACCTTCATGATCTTTCTGCATTTATCCATGGCCTGATCGCCAAAATTTTCCCGTCTGTCGATGGCAAACGTCGAAATAATGGGCGTATGGCTAAAAGCAAAAACCATCACCGGAATAGAAATCCATACCTGGTGCAACGTGCGACTATCCAAAGACATCTGCCCGGTCAGTAACGAGGGTTGCCAGCTTCCGGTTAAGTAGAGCGAAAGGAACAAGAAGTAAGCGATAAGTGGAAAGACTAAAAAGCCCATTACGCGAAGAGTGGCATGTCTTCCCATTAAGAAAATCATATTCAGGATAAGTACTACGCCGAAGCTAACTGCCATCCGGATGCGAATATCTATCTGAATATGCTTCGCTAATTGCTCTGTCAGGGAATTGGTAATCGCCACAGCATAAATTAATACCACGACAAAAAACGCAATGAAATAAAGCGTGGTAATAATACTGCCGATTTTCTTGCCGTAATAATGAGTAACGGCGCCAGTAATTCCCTCACCGGCAGATGTCTTTGAGGAAAGAATAAACTGACACAGCGCCTTATGCGGCCAGTATGTTAGAGGCCAGGCGACCAGCGCGGTAATAAATAGCACGATTGCGCCTGCCGATCCCAACTGGATGGGAAGGAAAAGAGTGCCTGCGCCTACAGCCGTTCCGTATAATGCAAAACTCCAGAGAGTCTCATCTTTTGACCAAATTTTAGACATTATTTGAATTTATCAACTATAAAACCCACAAAAAGAAGCGCAATTTACCATAAATAGCGTCAGTTGGGGGCGTTTTAAGCAGATGGATGTCGTGGAGGAAGGGGGCCGGGAGCGTTGCGATCCCGGCAAAAAAGCGCAATATCATGCACTAACGCGCTGTTGGCGGCGGGTCACTATTCGCTGGCGTAAAACATCGTATGCCCAGTTGTACAGCATCGTGTACGGCAAAAAGAACAGGAAGAAACCAATTTCCAGGGTGAATGCTTGTAGCAGGCTGACATTCAGTACCCAGGCGACAATACTCACGCCAATGACAATAAACCCACTTTCAAATCCTAACGCATGGAGTGCGCGCACTTTGGCGGTTCGTCTCACCTGATGCGCGGGCCACAGTCGATCAAACAGAGCGTTATAAATGATATTCCAGATCATGGCCGTCGTTGCCAGCAATATCGTCAGGCCGCCCATCTCCAGCACCGAGCGCTGCATTAGCCAGGCGGTCGTTGGCGCCAGTATTGCAGTCGCAATACCTTCAAAACAGACAGCATGGAAAATACGCTCCGGCAGCGAGCGACGTTGTATGGCGTCATGTTGCATAAACGAAAAAACCTTACTCTTAATCAAGCTAAAGAAATTTCCGCTATTTTATCGTTTAATGTGATACCTAAAAGATAACATCCATCGATAAAGTAGATAGGTTATGCGTTACTCACCTGAAGCGTTAATGGCATTTGTTGAGACCGTCTCTTGCGGTTCGTTTTCTGCGGCGGCGCGCCGCCTGCGTAAAAGCCAGTCCACCATTAGTACCGCCATTGCGCATCTGGAGGCGGATCTGGGATTTTCATTATTTGATCGATCATCGCGCCAGCCCGTTCTGACCGAAGAAGGAAAACGGGTGCTTAGCTATGTTCAGGCTATTTTATCGGCGAGCGACCGTCTGGATGAGGTGGCGCTGACGTTATCCGGCGAGACGGAGACAAGACTCACGTTCGTCCTCTCTGATACCCTGCACCCTGACAGTCTGGAAGAGTTAATGGCGCAGTTTGATCGTCAATTTCCGCATACCGAGTTTGAATGCTTGATCGGAGAAAATGATGATGTCATCGACCTGCTGCAAAAAGGGCGCGCCCAGATAGGCCTGATTGAAGCGCGTGATGACTATCCCACAAACATTGGCGCGACGCGTCTGCCTGTTCAAAGCTGGATGGGGGTTTATGTGGCGACCACGCATCCGTTGGCGTCGCAGACGAACCTGCAATGGGAGCAACTGCATACCTGGCGCGAGCTGCGTCTGAATACCTACCTTGACTCTAACGCCAACATTACGCGCGGCCCGGCCTGGTCAGCGCCAAACTATTTATTGCTGTTGAGCATGGCGGTTCAGGGATTTGGCTGGTGCGTATTGCCCTGCGCGCTGGTGGAAGAGTTTGCGGCGGAAAAACCGCTGGCGCAGCTGGATGTTCCTGGCTGGCCGAGGGCGATTGCTATTGATTTGCTATGGAACAAGAAGACGCCGCCCGGAACGGCGGGGAACTGGCTTCGCTACCATCTGCAGCAGAAATAAGCTGCGCCACCGTCAAATCAGCGTCATTTCCTTTGTGATAAAACTCACTTTTTTTAAACAATCAAGATAACTAATTTTAACAATGCTCTACTATGGCGGTGTCATTTTGCGCTGAGGTGGTAATGAAAGAGGTTGTGATAGTGGGGGCTTTACGGACACCCATCGGCTGTTTTCAGGGAACGCTGGCCCGTCATTCCGCCGTCGAGCTGGGGAGCATGGTCGTAAAAGCGTTAATTGAGCGCACCGGCGTGGACGCTAATGCTATCGATGAGGTCATCCTCGGTCAGGTGCTGACGGCTGGCGCCGGGCAGAATCCGGCGCGCCAGTCAGCCATCAAAGGAGGGCTGCCGACTACCGTTTCCGCCATTACCATTAATGACGTTTGTGGTTCCGGTTTAAAAGCGTTGCACCTGGCGACGCAGGCTATTCAGTGCGGCGAAGCGGACATTGTTATTGCGGGCGGGCAGGAGAATATGAGCCGTGCGCCGCATGTCCTCAATGACAGCCGTAGCGGCGCGTTGCCTGATGCCGACAATCTGGTGGATAGTCTGGTACATGATGGCTTATGGGATGCCTTCAACGATTATCACATTGGCGTGACGGCAGAAAACCTGGCGCGGGAATATGGCATCAGCCGCGAGTTACAGGATGCTTATGCGCTCAGTTCGCAGCAAAAAGCCAGGGCCGCGATTGATACCGGGCGTTTTAAAGATGAGATTGTCCCCATCGTCACGCAACGTAATGGGCAGACCGCAATTGTCGATACGGATGAACAACCGCGGGCCGACGCCAGTGCGGAGGGGTTAGCCCTGCTGCATCCGGCGTTTGATAGTTTAGGTTCGGTGACGGCGGGTAATGCCTCCTCAATCAACGATGGCGCCGCCGCGGTGATGATGATGAGCGAGACGAAAGCCCAGGCGCTGGGGCTGCCGGTGCTGGCGCGCATCCGCGCGTTTGCCAGCGTCGGCGTCGATCCTGCGCTAATGGGGATTGCGCCGGTATATGCTACCCGGCGCTGTCTGGAGCGTGCCGGCTGGCAACTGGCGGAGGTCGACCTTATCGAAGCCAACGAAGCGTTTGCCGCCCAGGCGTTGTCGGTAGGAAAAATGCTGGAATGGGATGAGCGACGGGTAAACGTTAATGGCGGCGCGATTGCGCTGGGGCATCCCATTGGCGCTTCCGGCTGTCGAATTCTGGTTTCACTGGTGCACGAAATGGTTAAACGCGACGCGCGAAAAGGCCTGGCGACGCTGTGTATCGGTGGCGGCCAGGGCGTTGCCTTAACCATTGAACGCGACTGATCCTGCGCCAGCCATCCTTTTCCTGCTTCAGTATTCCGTCATAAAAAGCCCTCTATCACGAGGGCAAAGCCAGTGACAGAACCCCCTTTTTCGTTATAGCGCAGAACGTGTTACCGCGTCGGGCATTGCAGACGCGTACCGCTTTTAATTCAATTCGCACATAAAACAAGCTCCAATTTTTATCTGAGTAACCGCATACAGCATCTGGCGCACATGTCTGAAAATCAGACATGTGCGTAAGTTTTAGCGCCGATCGTGATCGCTACAGCAGTTTTAAAAATAACCAACCATATAAATGAAACGTTGTTTTATTTATTGTTGAAAACCTTCATCCAGGCGACTATGAAGCTGTTAAATAAATCAAAACAGTGTTTTGATTTTATGCCGTTGCGATCGATTTATCATTGGAGGGAAAGGTGGACGTAAGGCAAAGCATCCATAGCGAACACGCTAAAACGCTGGACACCCAGGCGCTGCGACGCGAGTTTTTAATAGAAAATATTTTTGTCGCTGATGAATATACGATGGTCTACAGCCATATCGACCGTATTATTGTCGGCGGCATTATGCCCGTCAGCCATTCTGTTGAAATCGGCGGAGAGGTGGGTAAACAGCTTGGCGTTTCCCGGTTACTGGACCGCCGCGAGCTGGGCGTCATTAATATTGGCGGCGCGGGCGCCATTATCGTTGACGGGCAGCGCCATGACATTGGCCATCGTGATGCTCTGTATATTGGTAAAGGGGCGAAAGAGCTGGCCTTCGTCAGCAATGAGGCGAGCAGACCGGCGAAGTTTTATTACAACTGCGCGCCAGCGCATACCGCTTATCCGACGAAAAAAGTGTCGCCTGCCGACGTTGCGCCCGTCACCTTAGGCGATAACCTCACCAGTAACCGTCGCACCATCAATAAATACTTCGTACCGGATGTACTGGAAACCTGTCAGCTCAGTATGGGACTCACCGAACTGGCGCCCGGCAATCTATGGAACACCATGCCATGCCATACCCATGAGCGCCGTATGGAAGTGTACCTCTATTTCAATATGGAAGAGGACAGTTGCGTTTTCCATATGATGGGGCAGCCTCAGGAAACCCGTCATATTGTGATGCGTAATGAACAGGCGGTTATTTCCCCAAGCTGGTCAATACATTCCGGCGTTGGCACCAAAGCCTATACGTTTATTTGGGGCATGGTGGGAGAAAATCAGGTCTTCGATGACATGGATCACGTTGCGGTACAAGATCTGCGCTAGTCGCGACCGGTGATAACGCCTGTGCGTGACAGGCATGACAAAAATAAGGATTAACAATGATTTTGAATGCATTTTCTCTTGAAGGTAAAGTCGCGGTTGTGACGGGGTGCGATACCGGATTGGGGCAGGGGATGGCGTTAGGACTGGCGGAAGCGGGCTGTGACATTGTCGGTATTAACATTGTTGAACCGACGGAAACTATTGCGCGCGTCACCGCTCTGGGACGTCGTTTTTTAAGCCTGACAGCCGATCTGCGTCAAATCGATGGTATTCCGGCGTTACTGGAACGGGCGGTGGCGGAATACGGTCATATTGATATTCTGGTGAATAACGCGGGTTTGATCCGTCGTGAAGATGCGATTGATTTCACGGAAAAAGACTGGGATGACGTCATGAACCTGAACATCAAGAGCGTGTTCTTTATGTCTCAGGCGGCGGCAAAACATTTTATTGCCCAGGGCAACGGCGGCAAAATTATTAATATCGCGTCTATGCTCTCCTTCCAGGGCGGTATTCGCGTTCCGTCTTATACCGCGTCGAAAAGCGGCGTAATGGGAATAACGCGTCTGATGGCGAACGAGTGGGCGAAACACAATATCAATGTAAACGCCATCGCGCCGGGCTATATGTCCACGAATAATACCCAGCAATTGCGCGCTGATGCACAACGTAGCGCCGAAATTCTCGACCGTATTCCGGCTGGACGTTGGGGGCTACCGGGCGATTTAATGGGCCCGGTAGTCTTCCTGGCATCCAGCGCCGCTGATTATATTAACGGCTATACCATAGCGGTAGATGGCGGTTGGCTGGCGCGTTAATCCGCTACCGACAAATACGTTTCTGGGAAAGTCGACTCCTGGACCGAAAAACTGATAAAGCCCTGTCCTCGTACAGGGCTTTTTTATGATCTCATTAGCATAGTCCATATTGTGGGTTTAACTTAATCCATATATCGTTAAACAATAGTCATGACCAATGCTTTAATTCATTGAAATATTGGTGGTTTGAAAAAATACCCGGCAACGGTGTTAAATTTAAAAAGTGTAATATCCATCACATATCGCTATAGCGTAGCCATTTAATCCATATTTATGCCGTTTCCAGCCTGACACTTGTGGAAGAGTATCCCGTACTTTCAGGCTATGTCTTACTCTGTTGTGGCAGGAAAATATGGTCTCTATTAATGACTCTGCTTTAACGCCGCGTTCGCTTCGCGATACACGACGTATGAATATGTTTGTTTCGGTTTCTGCAGCGGTAGCGGGGCTGTTATTTGGTCTGGATATCGGCGTTATCGCTGGGGCGCTGCCTTTTATTACCGACCATTTCGTACTGACCAGCCGGCTGCAGGAATGGGTCGTCAGCAGTATGATGCTTGGCGCGGCAATTGGCGCATTATTTAACGGCTGGCTTTCATTCCGGCTGGGGCGTAAGTATAGCCTGATGGCCGGCGCGATTTTGTTCGTGCTCGGCTCGCTGGGGTCGGCGTTTGCTTCCAGCGTGGAAGTATTGATTGGCGCCCGCGTGATACTGGGCGTAGCAGTAGGGATTGCGTCCTATACCGCGCCGCTTTATCTCTCTGAAATGGCAAGTGAAAATGTTCGCGGCAAAATGATCAGTATGTATCAACTGATGGTGACGTTAGGCATTGTGCTGGCTTTTTTATCCGATACGGCATTCAGCTACAGCGGCAACTGGCGCGCGATGTTGGGCGTGCTGGCGTTGCCTGCGGTGTTGCTCATTATTCTGGTGGTATTTCTGCCGAATAGTCCGCGCTGGCTGGCGCAAAAAGGTCGCCATATCGAAGCGGAAGAGGTGCTGCGTATGCTGCGCGATACCTCGGAAAAAGCCCGTGATGAACTGAATGAGATTCGGGAAAGCCTCAAACTCAAGCAGGGCGGGTGGGCATTATTTAAAGCTAACCGCAATGTTCGCCGCGCCGTGTTCCTCGGTATGCTGCTGCAGGCAATGCAGCAGTTCACCGGCATGAACATCATTATGTACTATGCGCCGCGCATTTTTAAAATGGCCGGCTTTACCACCACGGAACAGCAAATGATCGCGACGCTGGTGGTCGGACTGACCTTTATGTTCGCGACTTTTATCGCCGTCTTTACGGTCGATAAGGCCGGGCGTAAACCGGCGTTAAAAATCGGTTTTAGCGTAATGGCGTTAGGGACATTGGTGTTGGGCTACTGCCTGATGCAGTTTGATAACGGTACGGCATCAAGCGGCCTCTCCTGGCTTTCCGTTGGGATGACGATGATGTGTATCGCCGGTTACGCGATGAGCGCCGCTCCGGTGGTGTGGATATTATGTTCGGAAATCCAGCCGCTGAAATGTCGTGATTTTGGCATTACCTGTTCAACCACGACAAACTGGGTATCGAACATGATCATCGGCGCGACATTCCTGACTCTGTTGGACAGCATTGGCGCGGCAGGTACATTCTGGCTTTACACCGCGCTGAATATCGCTTTTATCGGCATCACTTTCTGGCTGATTCCGGAAACCAAAAATGTCACCCTGGAGCACATCGAACGCAAGCTGATGGCGGGCGAGAAGCTAAAAAATATTGGCGTGTAATCACCTCACCCATGCCGGATGACGCCTGTTATCCGGCATGATGAAAAATAGACTGGAAACGGATGTGTAAGTTTGCTTCACTGCCATAATGCTTTAAAAATAAGGAGAGCGCAGTGAAAACGATCGGGCTGTTGGGGGGGATGAGCTGGGAATCGACTATCCCTTATTATCGTCTAATCAATGAAGGCATTAAACAGCAGTTAGGAGGCCTGCACTCGGCGAGCTTACTGCTGCATAGCGTAGATTTCCACGATATTGAAGTATGTCAACGCCGCGGCGAATGGGATAAAGCGGGCGATATCCTGGCGCAGGCCGCGCAGGGGTTACAGCAGGCGGGCGCAGAAGGCATTGTGCTGTGTACCAACACCATGCATAAAATCGCGCACATTATTGAATCTCGTTGTTCTCTGCCTTTCCTACACATCGCGGATGCTACCGGGCGAGCCATCGCCCGTCAGGGGTTGCATCGCGTGGCGCTATTAGGGACCCGCTATACGATGGAGCAGGATTTTTATCGCGGGCGGCTGGAACAGCAATTTGCGATTGAGACCATCGTGCCGGAGGCGGACGATCGGGCGCGTATCAATCAGGTCATTTTTGACGAGCTCTGTCAGGGGACATTTACTGACGCGTCGCGCCACTATTATTTACAGGTTATCGAAAAACTGGCTGCGCAAGGCGCGCAGGGCGTTATTTTTGGCTGCACTGAAATAGGTTTGCTTGTTCCCCAGACGCAAAGTGCGCTACCGGTTTTCGATACCACGGCAATTCATGCCGCAGATGCCGTGAGCTTTATGCTTTCGTCATCGGCCCCAGAATAACCTCCAGCGGTTCGACCAGGCGCGAAAGGTGCGTTTGTAAATGCTTACTGAAGGCGTCAACCAGCGCGGAGGCGGGGCGGTGTAGCGGGCGAATCAGGCTGACGGTAAAGGGCACGTCAATGCTGAAGCGGCGAACGGTGACGCCGCTGGCGGCATAGTCCAGCGCGGTCAGCGGGTTAACGATCGAAACGCCCGCCCCGGCGCGCACCATCGCGCAGACGGAGGCCGCGCTATGCGTTTCCACCACCATTCTGCGCTTCACCTGATGTTCGGCAAATAACGTATCCAACAACTGTCGATAGCTGTCCAGGCGGGAGAGGCTGATAAAGTTTTCCCCCTGAAAATCGTCTGGCGTCAGTACCGTTTTAGCGGCAAGCGGATGGTCGCAGGGCAGTACGCACACTTCATTTAGCGTTAGTAACTCGGTACGGGTTGTTCCTGCCGGGGCATGAAGCGTCTCCGTCAGCCCTAAGTCGTGGCGCTGAGCGGAGAGCCACTCTTCCAGCAACGGCGACTCCTGCGGCACAATATTCAGGCTGACATCCGGATAACGCGCCAGAAAAGGCGGTAGTAGCGGCGGCAAAAAGGATTGTGAAAAGACCGGCAGGCAGGCGACAGAGAGCTCGCCCTGACGGAACTCGCGCAGACTTTCCGCCGCGCTGACGATGCGATCCAACCCATACCAGGAGCGTTGTACCTCTTCGAACAGGCGTAGCCCTTGCACCGTCGGATGCAAGCGCCCGCGTGTGCGCTCAAACAGCGTTAATCCCAGCACTTTCTCAAAACGCGCCAGCTCGCGACTGACGGTAGGCTGCGAGGTATGCAGCAGCCGCGCCGCTTCGGTGAGATTTCCGGCGGTCATTACGGCATGAAAAATTTCAATGTGACGTAAATTAACGGCAGCCATACGTTTCCCTGAATCATTTATCCCATATCATTTTTGCATAGACTGACAATAAAACGATATTTTTTATTCTTTCTAAGGTATGGCGTAATCGTTAAAAAGCCCGTTCCGGAGTTTGTTATGTCATTGCCGCATTATCACGCTGAAACTGACCTTAACGCTGAAAATTTGCTCAGATTGCCTGCTGAATTCGGTTGTCCGGTCTGGGTCTATGACGCGCACATTATTCGCCGTCAGATAGCCGCCCTGCAGCAGTTTGACGTCGTGCGTTTTGCGCAAAAAGCCTGTTCGAACATTCATATCCTGCGCTTAATGCGCGCGCAGGGTGTCAAGGTGGATTCTGTTTCATTGGGGGAGATCGAACGTGCGCTGGCGGCGGGCTACGATCCGCAAACGTGCCCTGATGATATCGTTTTTACCGCCGATGTGATTGACGCCGCCACGCTGGCGCGCGTCAGCGAACTGCATATTCCGGTCAATGCTGGCTCGGTAGATATGCTGACGCAGCTTGGTCAGGTTTCGCCTGGGCATCGCGTCTGGTTGCGCGTGAATCCTGGCTTTGGTCACGGCCACAGCCAGAAAACCAACACCGGGGGCGAAAACAGCAAGCACGGCATCTGGCATAGCGATCTTCCGGCGGCGCTGGCGGTAATGCAGAAATACCGACTGAAACTTGTCGGTATCCATATGCACATTGGTTCCGGCGTCGATTATGGCCATCTGGAGCAGGTTTGCGGCGCGATGGTACGTCAGGTGCTGGAATGTGGCCAGGATGTGGAGGCGATTTCGGCAGGCGGCGGACTCTCGATACCTTATCGTGAGGGAGAAGAGCCCGTTGATACGCGCCATTACTATGGTTTGTGGAACGCGGCGCGCGAGCAAATCGCCCGCCATCTGGGACATGCGGTCAAACTTGAGATCGAACCCGGACGTTATCTGGTGGCGCAATCGGGCGTGCTGGTGACGCAGGTGCGTAGCGTAAAACAGATGGGAAGCCGCCATTTCGTGCTGGTAGATGCGGGTTTTAACGATCTGATGCGCCCGGCGATGTACGGTAGCTATCACCATATTTCGGCGCTGGCGGCGGATGGCCGCGCGCTTGAAAATGGCCCGTGGGTCGAGACGGTGGTCGCCGGGCCGCTATGCGAATCAGGCGATGTTTTTACGCAGCAGGAAGGGGGAATGGTTGAAACACGCGCCTTACCTGCGGTCATCCCCGGCGATTACCTCGTATTGCACGATACCGGCGCGTACGGCGCGTCTATGTCATCGAATTACAACAGCCGCCCGCTCCTGCCGGAAGTGCTGTTTGACAATGGACAGGCGCGGCTGATCCGCCGTCGTCAGACCATTGAAGAGCTGTTAGCGCTGGAGATGCTCTGAAGCGCATCATTAGGCCGGACGTTGAAAAAACGGGCCCGCGGCGACGGACTCGCGCAGAATCAGCGTGCCGGTAAAGGGCGGGATCGGGGCGACCGGCTCGCTGTTCGCCAGACGAACGGCCTGATCGATCGCGGTGGCTATCATATCCTCGATGGGTAAATAGACTGTTGAAAGCCCCGGTTCAAGCCAGGTTGCGCCCGGCGCATCGTCAAAACCAAACAGCGACACATCCTGTGGGATGCGTAATCCGGCCTGGCGCAGCGCTTTTGCTGCGCCCAGCGCCGTGTCATCATTACAGGCGAATAGCGCGCTAAACGTGACGCCTTCCTCCAGTAATTCCCGGCATGCGTCATAGCCGCGCGTCAGCGTGTAATCGCCGTATTTCACTTTTGTCGGTTGCCACGGAATACCATACTTTTCCAGCGCCTTGCGATAACCCGCTACGCGTGATGTGCCGGTGGGAGTATGAACAGGCAGCGTAATACAGGCGATATCGCGATGGCCCTGCGTAATCAGATATTCCACCGCCTGGAATGCCGCCGTCTCCTGCTCGAAGAAAATAGCGCGATCGCGGGCCTGAGTGACGTTGCGATTAATAATCACCAGCGGCATTTCCGTGGCGTCAATCAACGACAAAATCGCCGGCTCATTCATATAGCGAGTGTAAAGAATAATAGCGTCGCACTGCCTGTCGGCCAACATTTGTACGGCTTTCTGCTCTCGTTCCGGCGTATCGTGACCATCGGTGACGATCAACTGCTTGTTATGAGACTCCGCCTGGCGCGACGCCCGGCGCAACAAACTGCCAAAATAGAAGCCGTCAAACGTAGAGACGACCAGACCGATGCTGTTGCTGGTGCGATTCGCCAGCGAGCGTGCCAGCAGGTTGGGGCGATAGCCCAGAGCCTGCATCGCCGTAAACACTTTCTGGCGCGTACTTTCTTTTACCTGTCCCGTTCCATTCAGCACCCGTGAGACGGTGGCCTTTGATACGCCCGCATGGCGGGAAACATCCAGCATTGTCGCCATCATGCTACCCTGATTAATCGGTTGTCGACAGGTGTCCGGTATCCGTCGGCGTGGACACCGAATGTCGGCGTACCAGTGTCGGACTAAATACATGGGTCACTTCCGGCGTAGGGCATTTCCCTGCCAGCGCTAACGCCAGCTCCGCCGCCTGTGTCGCCATGGTGACGATCGGATACCGAATGGTGGTCAGTCGGGGACGCACATAGCGTGAGACCAGTACATCATCAAAACCGATGAGCGATACTTCGCCCGGCACCCCCACGCCATTATCATTTAATACTCCCATCGCGCCGGCCGCCATCGAGTCGTTATAGCAGGCTACTGCGGTAAAATTTCTGCCGCGACCTAATAACTCAGTCATCGCCTGCTCGCCGCCGCTTTCATCCGGTTCGCCGAACGTCACCAGCCGATCGTTAGCCGGGATATGGCTTTCCGCCAGCGCATCGTAATAGCCCCTCAGGCGATCTTCGGCATCAGAGATGGTGTGATTGGAACAGATATACCCAATACGCGTATGACCTTGCTGGATCAGATGCCGGGTCGCCAGCCATGCCCCGTAACGGTCATCCAGCGCGACACAGCGGTGTTCTAACCCCGGTAAAATGCGGTTAATCAGCACCATGCCGGGGATTTGCTTCATTAATGAGGCCAGGTCCGCATCCGGAATCATTTTGGCGTGTACCACTAACGCTGCGCAACGATGACGAATCAACTGTTCAATAGCCTGACGCTCTTTTTGTTCGTTATGATACCCGTTGCCAATCAGTAAAAAATTGCCGGTGTGATACGCCACCTGTTCAACGGCTTTCACCATCGCGCCGAAAAAAGGATCGGAAACGTCGCCGACCACCAGACCGAGGGTTTCCGTTGCCTGCTGTGCCAGCGCGCGCGCGTTGGCGTTAGGGTGATAGCTCAGGGACTCCATTGCGCTGGTCACCGCCAGCCGGGACGCTTCGCTGGCTTTTGGCGAATCGTTAATAACGCGAGAAACGGTGGCGACTGAAACACCGGCCAGTCGGGCTACATCTTTTATGGTCGCCATGATAATACCTATAGTGGGTAAACGCTTACATTACGCCAGTTTTACGGAAAATGAACCTCTGTTCAAGCCTCTTGCCCCGCCGTGTCGGGCAAATGTGACCTGCACGGGAGAAATGCGTCTGTAAAGTGACAATACAAATCTTTCGTTACAGTTTGCGAAGCGCTGTTGCGATTGTCTGCTGGCAGGCCAGCGAGTCAGGTTGATAGAGTGGTGATCCCAGAGGTATTGATAGGTGGAATCAACGTCATTGTTGATCACACGAATTACACCAACCTGCGTAGATATGCGCAGGTTTTTTTTTGTTTCGCCTGAACCTGTAACAGTAACGGATAATTTACACAACTCGTTGCATTTCCGTTTATTCCTTTGCGTTTTCGGACTGGCGATGTAGACGCGCGAAGCCCACAATCAAGATCCCAGAGGTATTGATTGGTGAGATTATTCGGTACGCTCTTCGTACCTGTCTCTTGCACCAACCTGCGCGGATGCGCAGGTTTTTTTTCGAACCTATTTTGCTATCGCTCCTGTTACGCAACTCGTGTAATCTGCCACAATTCATGTTTTAGCGAATTGTCGGCCAAAGGGAGTTGAAATGCTGTTTGGATTTTTCCGTAACCTGTTTCGCGTGCTTTATCGTGTGCGCGTCACTGGCGATGTCCGGGCGCTACAGGGGAACCGGGTCTTAATTACCCCCAATCACGTTTCATTTATCGATGGTATGCTACTGGCGCTGTTTTTGCCGGTACGGCCTGTCTTTGCGGTATATACCTCCATTAGCCAGCAATGGTATATGCGCTGGTTAACGCCGCTGATCGATTTTGTGCCGCTCGATCCCACTAAACCCATGTCCATTAAACACCTGGTGCGTCTGGTGGAGCAGGGGCGTCCAGTGGTGATTTTCCCGGAAGGGCGGATTTCCGTGACCGGCTCGCTGATGAAAATTTATGACGGCGCAGGCTTTGTGGCGGCAAAATCGGGCGCAACCGTCATTCCGCTCCGCATTGACGGCGCGGAGCTTACCCCTTTCAGTCGCCTGAAAGGTCTGGTTAAACGGCGCTTATTCCCCCGCATTCAGCTTCATATTTTACCGCCGACGCAAATACCGATGCCGGAAGCGCCGCGCGCGCGCGACAGGCGTAAGATAGCGGGTGAGATGCTGCATCAGATCATGATGGAAGCGCGTATGGCGGTGCGCCCACGCGAGACGTTATACGAATCGTTGCTGGCGGCGCAATATCGTTACGGCGCGGGTAAAAACTGTATTGAGGACATTAACTTTACGCCGGATACGTATCGTAAGTTACTGACCAAGACGCTTTTTGTTGGCCGGATTCTGGAAAAGTACAGCGTTGAGGGCGAGAAAATCGGTTTAATGCTGCCGAATGCCGCCATCAGCGCGGCGGTGATTTTCGGCGCGGTTTCTCGTCGCCGCATTCCGGCCATGATGAACTACACAGCGGGGGTAAAAGGGCTGACCAGCGCGATTACCGCGGCGGAAATTAAAACGATTTTTACCTCCCGCCAGTTCCTCGATAAAGGTAAATTGTGGCACCTGCCGGAGCAGCTAACGCAGGTTCGCTGGGTTTACCTGGAAGATTTAAAAGCGGACGTCACACCCGCCGACAAGCTGTGGATTTTTGCCCACCTCCTGGCGCCGCGACTGGCGCAGGTAAAACAGCAGCCGGAAGACGCGGCGATCATTCTTTTTACCTCCGGCTCGGAAGGGCACCCGAAAGGGGTGGTGCACAGCCATAAAAGCATTCTGGCGAACGTCGAGCAGATAAAAACGATTGCGGATTTCACCGCCAATGACCGTTTTATGTCGGCGCTGCCGCTCTTTCACTCGTTCGGTTTGACGGTGGGCCTGTTTACGCCGTTGTTGACCGGCGCGGAAGTGTTTCTTTATCCAAGTCCGCTGCACTATCGCATTGTGCCGGAACTGGTCTATGACCGTAACTGTACCGTGCTGTTTGGTACGTCAACCTTCCTCGGCAACTATGCGCGCTTTGCCAATCCGTATGATTTTTATCGCCTGCGCTATGTGGTGGCCGGTGCGGAAAAACTTCAGGAGAGCACCAAACAACTGTGGCAGGATAAATTCGGTCTGCGCATTCTTGAGGGCTACGGGGTAACGGAATGCGCGCCAGTAGTCTCGATTAACGTGCCGATGGCGGCTAAGCCTGGCACTGTTGGCCGCATTCTGCCTGGCATGGACGCGCGTCTGCTGGCGGTGCCCGGTATTGAAAACGGCGGTCGGCTACAGCTGAAAGGGCCGAATATCATGAATGGCTATCTGCGCGTGGAAAAACCGGGCGTGCTGGAGGTGCCGTCGGCGGAAAACGCCAGAGGCGAAACCGAGCGCGGGTGGTACGACACGGGCGATATTGTACGCTTCGATGAAAATGGTTTTGTGCAGATTCAGGGGCGCGCGAAACGCTTTGCGAAAATTGCTGGCGAAATGGTCTCGCTGGAGATGGTCGAACAACTGGCGCTTGGCGTTTCGGCGGACAAAATGCACGCTACCGCCATTAAAAGCGATGCCAGCAAAGGTGAAGCGCTGGTATTGTTTACGACTGACAGCGAACTCACCCGAGAAAAATTACAGCACTATGCCCGTGAACACGGTATTCCGGAACTTGCCGTCCCGCGTGATATCCGTTATCTGAAACAGCTTCCCTTGCTTGGCAGCGGGAAACCCGATTTTGTGACGCTGAAAAGTTGGGTGGATGCGCCGGAACAACATCATGAGTGAGTCAGTACGTACTAACACCTCCATCTGGTCGAAAGGGATGCTGTCGGTGATTGTCGCGCAGTTTCTCTCGGCTTTTGGCGATAATGCGCTGCTGTTCGCGACGCTGGCACTGCTGAAAGCTCAGTTTTACCCGGACTGGAGCCAGCCTGTTTTGCAAATGGTGTTTGTGGGCGCTTACATTCTTTTTGCGCCGTTTGTCGGCCAGATAGCGGACAGCTTTGCCAAGGGCCGGGTGATGATGGTCGCCAATGGTCTTAAACTGGCGGGAGCGGCAGGTATCTGCCTCGGCGTAAATCCTTTTGTCGGTTATACGTTGGTCGGGATTGGCGCGGCGGCTTATTCTCCGGCGAAATACGGTATTCTGGGCGAACTGACGACGGGTGATAAGCTGGTGAAAGCCAATGGCCTGATGGAAGCCTCTACGATTGCGGCGATTTTGCTCGGTTCCGTCGCGGGCGGCGTATTGGCCGACTGGCATGTCATCGCCGCGCTGGTTGCCTGCGCGTTGGCCTACGCTGGCGCAGTGGCGGCGAACCTGTTTATCCCGAAGCTTGTGACGGCGCGTCCAGGACAATCCTGGCGGTTGTCGGCGATGACGCGTAGCTTCTTCTGCGCTTGCGTTGTCCTTTGGCGTAACGGTGAAACGCGTTTTTCGCTGGTGGGGACCGGGCTATTCTGGGGCGCAGGCGTGACGCTGCGTTTTCTGCTGGTGCTGTGGGTGCCGGTGGCGCTGGGCATTACGGATAACGCCACGCCAACTTACCTGAACGCCATGGTGGCGGTAGGCATTGTGGTCGGCGCGGGTGCGGCGGCAAAACTGGTGACGCTGGAGACCGTATCGCGCTGTATGCCCGCCGGGATTTTGATTGGCGTTGTGGTTGCGATCTTCTCATTACAGCACGCATTGCTGCCTGCTTATGCCTTGTTGCTGTTGATAGGTATGCTGGGCGGCTTTTTTGTGGTGCCGCTCAACGCCTTGCTCCAGGAGCGCGGTAAGAAGAGCGTTGGCGCCGGGAATGCCATTGCCGTACAAAATCTGGGCGAGAATAGCGCCATGCTATTAATGCTGGGACTGTACTCGCTCGCGGTGCTGGCTGGCGTTCCGGCAGTGGCGATAGGTATCGGCTTTGGCGTGCTGTTCGCGCTGGCGATCGCGGCGCTGTGGATCTGGCAGCGCCGGCAGGCATCATACTGAGTGAATATGCCGGGCGGCGAGTGCGCGTTATCCGGCTTACATTGTCTCTGTAAGCCCGGAAGCGTAGCGCCACCGGGCACTGACTATCACGGCGCCGGGTAGGTATAAACCTGATGCGCCGCCTCAATCTCCGCCAGGACCTCTTTGCTTAACGTCAGATGCAGACTTTCCACATTCGTCTTGAGCTGCGCCATCGTGGTTGCGCCCAGTAACGTACTGGCGACAAACGGCTGGCGGCGAACAAAGGCCAGCGCCATCTGCGCCGGATCAAGATTGTGACGCTTCGCGATATCGACGTAGGCGGCAACGGCTTTTTGCGCCTGTTCGCCGCTGTAACGTGTGAAGCGGCTGAACAAGGTATTCCGCGCGCCTGCGGGTTTGGCCCCGTTCAGGTATTTACCGGTTAATGTGCCAAACGCCAGACAGGAATAGGCGAGCAATTCAACACCTTCATACTGGCTGACTTCCGCCAGGCCGACCTCGTAGCTGCGGTTTAACAGGCTATAGGGGTTCTGGATCGTGACAATACGCGGCAGGTCATGTTTTTCCGCCAGATGCAGATAGCGCATAACGCCAAACGCTGTCTCATTTGAAACGCCAATATAACGAATCTTACCCGCTCGCTGAAACTCACTTAGCGCGTCTAACGTCTCCAGTAGACTTACTACTGGCGTGGAGTCTGTCCAGTTATAGCCGAGTTTACCGAAGCAGTTAGTGGGGCGCTGCGGCCAGTGCACCTGATACAAATCCAGATAGTCGGTCTGCAACCGGGTCAAACTGTCGTGTAGCGCTTCGCGAATATTTTTACGATCCAGCGCCTGATGAGGCCGGATGCCTTGATCATTATTACGTGCCGGTCCGCTAACTTTGCTGGCGATGATCAGTTTTTCACGGTTGCCGCGTTTGGCGAGCCAGTTACCGATATAGGATTCCGTCAGCCCTTGTGTTTCCGGGCGCGGCGGTACCGGATACATCTCGGCGGCGTCGATAAGGTTAATGCCATTTGCGATGGCATAGTCGAGCTGTGCGTGAGCGTCGGCTTCGCTGTTTTGTTCACCAAATGTCATTGTGCCCAGCCCTAGCGTACTTACTTCGAGCGAGCTGTGGGGTATACGGTGATAGTGCATAGCCGTTTCCTTTTTATTATGAAGTCAGAAATTCCCGACAAAGGACAATAAAAATGGCAGAGGGAAGGCAAAAGGGAAAGTAAAATTGCAGGCTGCGCGGTGTAATGGTTACCGGGCGTGGTCGCCACGCACCGTTACGGGACGCAGCCTGAAGGCTTGCAGAACGCTGACCTCGATCACAGGCCACCGCTTAACGTTCGATGATTTGAGACACTTCGTCACGGTTGATTTGCATCTCGTTTCCCTGTGCATCGGTATAGCTGACCAGACCGGTATCATCGTCAACTTGTGGTTTTCCATCGGTCAGGATCATACGACCATCTTTCGTTGCCATTACATAATCGCTGCTGCATCCGGATACCGCAAAAGCCAACCCTACTGCGGAAATTACAACTGCCCACTTTTTCATCCGTTTGTCCTCACATAGCCTGCATCTGATAATAGTCTGTTAATCATATGTCTGATAATAGTCTAGTAATAACGCGCAGCTCTGCATGTCGGAAGCAGCAAAATCTTAATCTGTGAGAAGAAAGGAAATAAAGTGAGTATTCGCTCCCCGGCGGGGGAGCGAGACAGGATTACAGCGGATTCTTTTTATTACGCAACAGGTTCAGGCTCTCTACTGCGATAGAGAAGAACATGGCGAAATAGATATACCCTTTCGGAACGTGAACGTCGAAACTTTCCAGAATCAGGGTAAAGCCAACCAGGATCAGAAAGGAGAGCGCCAGCATTTTTACCGACGGATGGCGATCGACAAACTCGCCGATGGGCCGTGCCGCAAACATCATGACGCCCACGGCAATAACGACTGCCGCCATCATAATAAACAGATGATCGGAGAGGCCAACCGCTGTGATAACTGAATCAAGGCTGAAAATAATATCCAGCAGCATAATCTGTACTATTGCGCCCAGGAAAGAAGAAACCCGGGTTTTTAACCCTTCTTCTTCGCCTTCGATGGACTCATGGATCTCCTTGCTGGCTTTCCAGATTAAAAATAACCCGCCCAGTAACAGAATGAGATCGCGGGCGGAAATCGCTTCGCCGAAAAGCTCAAACAGCGGATTAGTCAGCCGAGTGACCCAGGCGATTGACGCCAGCAGCGCCAGGCGCATGACCATCGCTGCCGCCAACCCAAGCCGCCGTGCGTGGTTTCGTTGCGCCGTAGGAAGTTTTGCTACCACCAGAGAAAGAAAAATAATGTTGTCGATCCCAAGTACAATCTCCAGCAGCGTCAGCGTACCGAGCGCCAGCCAGGCATTAGGATCGGTTATCCATGCAAATAACATCGAACAAAGTCCTGCCAAAAAAAGAAGCGGTAATTATAGGCCCGTCGAGTGACGGGCGAAAGCCCAGGCTGAATTTGCGCAACCAGGAACGGTGTAAAATAGCGGCGACAATACGCTTACGTTTATCCGGCGCTGGCCCGATGCGTAGCCATAGCGGAGGCGCATTTGCGTGTAATGGACGTTACGGATTCTGCAATAAAAAATGGCGAGCCAGCAGCGCCTGCGTAAAATTTTTTTTCAGATAAAATCCACGCGGTAGCGTCAAAATAGGTTCCCCGCGCGCGCCGATAGCCTCGGTGAGCGCCCTGGCATTGGCGGCTTTGGGCCGCAGTTGCAAGACTTCGCCATGACGGGCGGTAATGCGTTCCACCTGGCCCAGCACTATCATGTCCATCAGCTCTTCCCAGTCGAGGCGTAGCTGCCTGTCCTCTTCTTTACTCGGACTCCAGAGTAGCGGCGAACCTACGCGGCGTTCGGCTAACGGTATGCTGCGCTCGCCTTCGACCGGCATCCATAGCACGCGCTTCAATTTATGCCGTACGTGGCTTGTCTCCCAGGTCACGCCGCTGTTACCGGTTAACGGCGCCACGCAAACAAAGGTTGTTTCCAGAGGACGACCCAAACTATCCACCGGGATGGTTTTCAGTTCTACGCCTAACGCGGCGAAATCCTGCTCCGGCTTGCTCCCGGCGCTGGCGCCGAGCCAGATCTCCAGCAAGACGCCGATCCAGCCTTTGTCTCGCTTCAAATCTTTAGGCGTGGTAATGCCGGCCATCGCCGCCAGCTCGCCTAACGTATAGCCGGAAAGCTGCCGCGCCTGGGCTAACAGCGATGCTTCCGAAGCAGGCGGAGTCAGTAGCGGACAAAGAGCTGACATTACCATTACCTTAGATTAAAAAATGAGCAGTGATTTTATACCGTATGGGCAGAGTTTATCTTTTTCTGTGTCTTATATTCAATAGACTGATTTTTATTGCCTTTTTTGTGTTGTTTCTTCGTGTTGCGCAACGCTGAAGCGGGTTTTCCAATTCTGGTCACTGACAATAAACAGGATCTTACACTATGTTATCCACAGAAAGTTGGGATAACTGTGTAAAACCACCACTACTGTTTCCATTTACAGCCTTGACGTGCGACGAAAATCGAAAATTCAGACAAATAGTGCGTAAGTTATTGGCACAATCTGTGGATAAAACCGACGCTGGTTGATCTTTCATCAGCATAAGGATCTTAGATGTGATGCTGGTCACGCTTTATGAAGGTGGTATGTAAGATTTGTCTATAACACAATGAATATAAGGCACTATTTTTACTGTTTTCCGCATGAGGAATTCAGACTGTTCTGGGTTTTCCCGTGGTAATTCCATACTTCTTCACAACTATATCCACAGAAAAGGTGAATAAAATGGCGCAAGGGCGTCATCATCTGTTTATAACTCGGCTATTTACTGTGAGTTATTCAATTGTTATTAGGCTGTGTCACTATTACAGAGTGGTTTACCGCCTCACTGGAGTATGAAACAATCGTTCATATATAAGGTTTATGTTGAGGTAGTCCGGTGATTGATGACGATGGCTACCGCCCAAATGTAGGTATCGTAATTTGTAATCGTCAGGGGCAGGTGATGTGGGCCCGGCGATTTGGTCAGCACTCCTGGCAGTTCCCGCAGGGCGGGATAAATCCAGGGGAGTCGGCAGAACAGGCGATGTACCGGGAACTGTTTGAAGAAGTTGGGTTAAGCCGTAAAGATGTGCGGATCCTTGCTTCTACTCGCAACTGGTTGCGTTACAAGTTACCAAAACGTTTGGTGCGTTGGGACACAAAGCCGGTATGTATCGGCCAGAAACAAAAGTGGTTTCTTTTGCAGTTAATGAGCGCCGACGCCGAAATCAATATGCAAACCAGCAGTACGCCGGAGTTTGACGGCTGGCGCTGGGTAAGTTACTGGTATCCGGTTCGACAAGTGGTGTCATTTAAACGCGATGTCTACCGCAGGGTAATGAAAGAGTTTGCAAGTGTTGTCATGGCGCTTCAGGATAATCCCCCTAAGCTACAAAGCGCGCCTGCTTATCGACGTAAAAGAGGTTAAGCCACGCAAATTATGCTCACTCGCCTGCGCGAAATAGTCGAAAAAGTGGCCAGTGCGCCGCGTCTGAACGAGGCGCTGAATATTCTGGTCACGGATATCTGTCTTGCGATGGATACAGAGGTTTGCTCGGTTTACCTGGCCGATCATGACCGACGCTGTTATTACCTGATGGCGACGCGGGGGTTGAAAAAACCGCGTGGTCGAACCGTTGCGCTTGCGTTTGATGAGGGGATCGTCGGTCTGGTGGGCAGGCTGGCGGAACCCATTAACCTTGCCGATGCGCAAAAACATCCCAGCTTTAAATACATTCCTTCGGTAAAAGAGGAGCGTTTTCGCGCGTTTCTCGGCGTGCCGATCATTCAGCGTCGCCAACTTCTCGGCGTGCTGGTCGTACAGCAGCGCGAATTGCGCCAGTACGATGAAAGCGAAGAGTCTTTCCTCGTCACGCTCGCTACGCAGATGGCGGCTATCCTGTCACAGTCGCAGGTCACAGCGCTGTTCGGGCAATACCGGCAGACGCGAATCCGCGCGCTTCCTGCGGCGCCGGGCGTGGCTATCGCAACGGGCTGGCAAGACGCGACCATGCCGCTGATGGAACAGGTTTACGAAGCGTCTACGCTGGATACCTCTCTTGAACGCGAACGATTGACCGGCGCGCTGGAAGAGGCGGCGAACGAGTTCCGACGATACAGCAAACGCTTTGCCGCCGGCGCGCAAAAAGAGACGGCGGCCATTTTCGATCTGTACTCACACCTGCTTTCAGACGCCAGACTGCGTCGCGAACTCTTCGCCGAGGTCGACAAAGGCGCTGTTGCGGAGTGGGCCGTTAAAAAAATCATCGAAAAATTTGCCGAGCAATTTGCGGCGCTAACCGATAACTACCTCAAAGAACGAGCGGGAGACTTACGCACGCTGGGGCAGCGGCTGTTATTCCACCTTGATGATTCAGTTCAGGGGCCAAACGCCTGGCCGGAACGTTTTATTCTGGTCGCGGATGAGCTGTCGGCGACCACTCTGGCGGAGCTGCCGCAGGACAGGCTGGCGGGCGTTGTGGTGCGCGACGGCGCGGCAAACTCGCATGCGGCGATTATGGTGCGCGCGCTCGGTATCCCGACCGTCATGGGCGCGGATATCCAACCTTCGGTGCTACATCGCCGTACGTTGGTGGTGGATGGCTATCGCGGTGAATTATTGGTCGATCCTGAACCCGTGCTTATTCAGGAATATCAGCGGCTCATTAGTGAAGAGATAGAACTCAGTCGTCTGGCGGAGGACGACGTCAATCTTCCCGCCCAACTGAAAAGCGGCGAGCGAGTCAAAGTGATGCTGAATGCCGGGCTCAGCCCCGAGCATGAGGAAAAGTTAGGCAGTCGGATCGACGGTATCGGCCTGTACCGTACTGAAATTCCCTTTATGCTGCAAAGCGGGTTTCCCTCGGAAGAAGAGCAGGTGGCGCAGTATCAAGGGATGCTGCAAATGTTTAACGATAAACCGGTGACGCTGCGGACCCTGGATGTGGGAGCGGATAAGCAACTGCCCTATATGCCGATCAGCGAGGAGAACCCGTGTCTGGGCTGGCGCGGGATCCGCATTACGCTGGATCAGCCGGAGATCTTTTTGATCCAGGTCCGCGCGATGCTGCGCGCCAATGCGGCGACTGGCAACCTCAGCATTTTGTTGCCGATGGTCACCAGTATTGATGAAGTCGATGAAGCGCGGCGTCTGATCGAACGCGCCGGGCGCGAGGTCGAGGAGATGATCGGCTATGCGATCCCGAAACCGCGTATCGGCATTATGCTGGAAGTGCCGTCAATGGTATTTATGCTGCCGCATCTGGCTAACCGGATCGACTTTATCTCGGTCGGCACCAACGATTTAACGCAATATATCCTGGCGGTAGATCGCAACAATACCCGCGTGGCCAGTATTTACGACAGTCTGCATCCGGCTATGCTGCGCGCGCTGTCCATGATTGCGCAGGAAGCCGAAAAAAATGGCCTCGATCTTCGCTTGTGCGGCGAGATGGCGGGCGATCCGATGTGCGTGGCGATTCTTATCGGTCTGGGATATCGCCATCTTTCAATGAATGGCCGTTCGGTAGCGCGTGTGAAATATCTGCTGCGGCATATCGATTTTGAAGACGCGCAAACTCTTGCCAGACGCAGCCTTGAGGCGCAGATGGCGACCGAAGTGCGTCATCAGGTGGCGGCGTTTATGGAGCGCCGCGGGATGGGGGGATTGATTCGCGGAGGGTTGTAACGACTGGAGCGGGAAAAGAGAGTGACTGTGGATTCACGGCGCAGACAACACGCCTGCAAGATGAAAGACAATGCGTATACATATCTTTTAACGGTAATCGGCATCTCGCTTTTAACCCTTGTGCTATTATTCGCACCTTTGGAGCGTCTGCAACGCGCAGGCGCGCTTATCAATCGCTATCTCTTCAGCGAAATAACAAGAAATTGTGGTGACAGATGACCAGTAGCTATCTGCATTTTCCGGACTTTGATCCGGTCATTTTCTCAATTGGGCCCGTCGCGCTTCACTGGTATGGCTTGATGTATCTGGTGGGGTTCGTTTTCGCGATGTGGTTGGCGGTGCGTCGCGCTAACCGTCCGGGAAGCGGTTGGACCAAAAACGAAGTTGAAAATTTACTCTATGCAGGTTTCCTGGGGGTCTTCCTGGGGGGGCGTATTGGCTATGTCCTGTTTTATAACTTCCCTCTGTTTCTGGATAACCCGCTCTATTTATTCCGCGTCTGGGACGGCGGCATGTCCTTCCACGGCGGGCTTATCGGTGTGATACTGGTGATGATTATCTTCGCCAGGCGCACGAAGCGCTCTTTCTTTCAGGTGTCTGATTTTATTGCGCCGTTAATTCCGTTCGGCCTGGGCGCCGGGCGTCTGGGCAACTTTATCAACGGTGAATTGTGGGGGCGCGTCGATCCTGACTTCCGGTTTGCCATGCTCTTTCCTGGCTCACGCGCGGAAGATATTGCGCTGCTGCCGTCACATCCGCAATGGCAGCCTATTTTTGATACCTACGGCGTATTGCCGCGCCACCCTTCCCAGTTGTATGAGCTGGCATTAGAAGGCGTGGTGCTGTTTATCATCCTTAATCTCTTTATTCGCAAACCGCGTCCGATGGGCGCAGTCTCCGGATTATTCCTGATTGGCTATGGCGCGTTTCGTATCATTGTTGAATTCTTCCGCCAGCCGGACGCGCAATTTACCGGCGCGTGGGTACAGTACATCAGCATGGGGCAGATTCTCTCTATCCCGATGATTATCGCTGGCGCGATCATGATGGTTTGGGCATATCGCCGCCGCCCGCAGCAACACGTTTCCTGAGGAACCATGAAACAGTATTTAGAACTGATGCAAAAAGTGCTGGATGAAGGCACACAGAAAAACGACCGTACCGGCACCGGCACGCTTTCCATTTTTGGCCATCAGATGCGTTTTAACCTGCAGGAAGGCTTTCCGCTGGTGACGACAAAACGCTGCCATTTACGTTCAATTATTCACGAACTGCTATGGTTTTTGCAGGGCGATACCAACATCGCTTACCTGCACGAAAATAATGTCACCATCTGGGACGAATGGGCCGATGAGAACGGCGATTTAGGCCCGGTTTATGGTAAGCAGTGGCGTGCATGGCCAACACCGGATGGCCGCCATATCGATCAGATCGCCACGGTTTTAAGCCAGCTTAAAAACGACCCAGACTCTCGTCGTATTATCGTTTCTGCGTGGAACGTCGGCGAGCTGGATAAGATGGCGCTGGCGCCGTGTCACGCCTTTTTCCAGTTTTATGTCGCAGATGGAAAACTCTCCTGTCAGCTTTATCAGCGCTCCTGCGATGTGTTCCTCGGTCTGCCGTTCAACATTGCCAGCTACGCGTTACTGGTGCATATGATGGCGCAACAGTGCGACCTGGACGTCGGCGATTTTGTCTGGACCGGCGGCGACACGCACCTGTACAGCAACCATATGGAGCAGACGCACCTGCAATTAAGCCGTGAACCGCGCGCGCTGCCGAAGTTGGTCATTAAGCGTAAACCCGATTCGCTTTTTGACTACCGGTTCGATGATTTCGAAATTGAAGGCTATGATCCGCACCCCGGTATTAAAGCGCCGGTCGCTATCTAAGCGTTGACGATCCTGCCATAACCGACGTCATCGCGCGTCGGTTTTTTTTACCCTTAGTCTCAATCTTCGGCGCGGATTCCTGAAATTTTGCAACGCGCTGCAAGACATGAACTTTTTTCCGTAACGCGCCGAACAATCTGTATTTGGCGCTCGTTATTTTTTCCCCGCCCGCCATACTGCCGATATGAAAAAACAACAGGGCTATACGCTCATTGAAACGGTGGTCGCGATGTCACTCATTATCATTCTCAGCGTCACAGGACTTTATGGCTGGCAACGCTGGCAGCAGCAACAGCGCCTGTGGCAAACCGCATGTCAGGTGCGGGATTACCTGCTGCAACTTCGTGAGGACGCTCACTGGCATAACCGCGATCACATTCTTCGCGTGGTCAGCGAAGGTGGTTCATGGTGCTTTGTCAGCTCTGTTGCTACGCAAACATCGTGTACGCCATCTTCCCCCTTTGTGTTTACGCCCGACTGGCGTGATGTCGTCCTTGCCGATATCACGCCGTCGTTAGCCTTCTTTGGCCTGCGCAATACGGCATGGGCAGGGCACATCGTACTGAAAAACGCTGCCGGAGAGTGGCGTCTGGTCGTCTCCTCCTGGGGGCGAATCAGGCTATGTGAGCGTAACGAGGCCGCCACGTGTCAATAACCACGCGGGGGTTCTCGCTACTGGAGGTTGTGCTGGCGATGGCGATAGGTTCCATTTTACTGCTTGGGTCCGCACGATTTTTACCGGCGCTACAGCGTGAGATCTGGCACAACACGCGACAGTTATCGCTGGAAGATGAAATCTGGCAGCGAACCTATACCGTAGCGAAGCATCTTCAGCGTGCGGGTTACTGCCATGGCCACTGTACTGGCGAAGGGTTACATCTTGCCGAACAGGGGCAATGCGTCATCGTTCAGTGGGACGGGAATAATAACGGTGTCTGGGATACCATACCGGCGAAAGAGGCCGACCAGACCGGGTTTCGTATGAAGGATAACGTTCTGGAAACATTACGCGGAGCAACATCTTGCCAGGGGAAGGGATGGGAAAAAATGACCGATCCCAATACGGTACTCATCACGGCGTTTACCGTTGAGCGCCGGGATATAACGGGATTCTCTCCAGTGCTCATGCTGCATTTGCGCGGCGCCAGCAAAGCCGAGCCTCAGACGGTTATTGACGCGCAATACAGCGTAACGGGATTTAATCTGTGAATCGGGAACGTGGCGCTTCTTCGCTAATACTGGCGCTTTTAATACTGATTCTGGGTAGTCTGCTACTGCAAGGCGTAAATCAGCAGCAGGCCAGCTATGCCGCCCGCGTAACGACGCAGAGCCTGGCGATACAACGCCAGGCGCTCGTACAGTCGGCGCTGGAATGGGGGCGGGGGCAGCTATGGTCAGGCGTAACCGAAATGGAATGTCGGCGCTATTCCCCTTCAGGAGCGAGGGTCTGTTTGCGGAGATTATCGGGGGATGAAGTGGTGATGGCGGCGCAAGATGACAGCATGACGTTATGGCGTTTGGGCAACGTCATTCAGGGAAGTATTGTCTTTTCTCCCCACGGCTGGAGTGATTTTTGTCCGTTAAAAGAGGTGGCGTTATGTCGCATCCCCTGAATTTACAACGCGGGTTTAGCCTCCCGGAAGTTTTAGTGGCGATGGTTCTAATGGTAATGATCGTCACCGCGCTGTCAGGCTATCAGCGGGTATTAATGCACAGTTTTGCATTACGACACCAGTATCTCCAGATCTGGCGGCAGGCGTGGCAGCAAACGGCGCTGTATCCATTTTCGCCTGCTGAAGGGTGGAAGGCCAACCAGATGCAGACAACGCAATCGGGATGTGTCAGCATCAGCGTCACGATGGTTTCACCCTCTGGCAGGCAGGGGCAGATGACGCGCTTGCATTGTCCAAATCGTTAATCGTCAGGAGTAATTATGTTAAGGGTCTACCACTCCAATCGTCTGGATGTGCTGGAAGCGTTGATGGAATTCATCGTCGAACGCGAGCGGCTGGATGATCCCTTTGAACCAGAAATGATTCTGGTACAAAGCACGGGTATGGCGCAGTGGCTGCAGATGACCCTTTCACAAAAGTTTGGTATTGCGGCGAATATCGCTTTTCCGTTACCGGCGAGTTTTATCTGGGAGATGTTTGTCCGCGTGTTGCCGGATATCCCCAAAGAAAGCGCTTTCAGCAAACAAAGCATGAGCTGGAAACTGATGACCTTGCTGCCGCAGTTGCTGGATAAGGATGAGTTTGTACTGCTGCGCCATTATCTGACCGACGACACCGATAAACGCAAACTCTTTCAGCTTTCCGCGCGCGCCGCCGACCTGTTCGATCAGTATCTGGTTTATCGGCCTGACTGGCTTACGCAGTGGGAAGCGGGAAAAACCGTGGAAGGTCTGGGGGAGGCGCAAAACTGGCAGGCGCCGCTGTGGAAAGCATTGGTGGAATATACCGCCGCGCTGGGGCAGCCGCGCTGGCACCGCGCCAATCTCTACCAACGCTTTATTCAAACGCTGGAGAGCGCGACCGCCTGCCCGCCAGGGTTGCCGTCCCGCGTTTTTATTTGCGGCATTTCCGCGTTACCGCCAGTGTATCTCAGAGCATTGCAGGCGCTGGGTAAACATATTGAAATCCATCTCCTTTTTACTAATCCGTGTCGGTATTACTGGGGGGATATTAAAGACCCAGCCTGGCTGGCAAAACTCATGGCTCGCCAGCGTCGTCACAGTTTTGAAGACCGTCATTTACCGCTGTTCCGCGAAAATCAGAATCCGGAAGCCTTATTTAACAGCGACGGCGAACAGGATATCGGTAATCCGCTACTGGCCTCATGGGGAAAACTGGGGCGGGATTATATCTACCTGCTATCTGAACTGGAAAACAGCCAGGAGCTGGATGCGTTTGTTGATATTACGCCAGATAATCTTTTGCATCGGATTCAGGCGGATATTCTTGAACTGGAAAGCCATGCGGTGGCGGGCGTAAATCTTGAGGAGTATTCGCGCAGCGACAATAAGCGTCTGCTCGATCCCAAGGATAACAGCCTCTCTTTTCACGTTTGTCACAGCCCGCAGCGCGAGGTGGAAATACTGCACGATCGCCTGCTGGCGATGCTGGAAGCCGATCCGACGCTAACGCCGCGCGACATTATCGTTATGGTGGCTGATATTGACAGCTATAGCCCGTTTATCCAGGCGGTATTTGGTAGCGCGCCAACGGAGCGCTATCTGCCTTATGCCATTTCCGATCGGCGGGCGCGTCAGTCACATCCGGTGTTACAGGCATTTATCAGCTTACTTTCGTTACCGGACAGCCGCTTTGTCTCCGAGGATGTTCTGGCGTTGTTAGACGTACCGGTATTGGCTGCCCGCTTTACGATCAACGAAGAAGGGCTGCGTTATTTGCGCTTGTGGGTCAATGAGTCAGGTATTCGCTGGGGAATTGACGATGACAACGTGCGCGAGCTGGAACTTCCTGCCACGGGGCAGCATACATGGCAATTTGGCCTGACGCGTATGCTGCTGGGGTATGCGATGGAAAGCGCCCAGGGCGAGTGGCAGTCGGTTCTGCCTTATGACGAATCCAGCGGTCTGATTGCTGAGCTGGTCGGGCATCTGGCTTCTCTGCTGATGCAGCTTAATATCTGGCGGCGCGGTCTGGCGCAGGAGCGACCGCTGGAAGAGTGGTTGCCCGTTTGTCGCGATATGCTCAATGATTTCTTCCTGCCCGATGCGGACACGGAAGCGGCAATGACATTGATTGAACAGCAGTGGCAGGCCATTATCGCCGAAGGCGTCGCGGCGGAATATGGCGACGCGGTACCGATTTCGCTACTGCGGGATGAACTGGCGCAGCGTCTGGATCAGGAACGTATTAGCCAGCGCTTCCTGGCGGGCCCCATCAATATTTGTACGCTGATGCCGATGCGTTCCATTCCGTTCAGAGTCGTTTGCCTGCTGGGAATGAACGACGGCGTATACCCGCGCCAGCTTGCGCCGTTGGGTTTTGACCTGATGAGCCAAAAACCCATGCGCGGGGATCGTAGCCGTCGCGACGATGACCGCTACCTGTTTCTGGAAGCGTTAATCTCGGCGCAGCAGACGCTGTATATCAGCTACATCGGTCGCTCCATCCAGGATAATAGCGAACGCTTTCCCTCTGTACTGGTGCAAGAATTGGTGGATTACATCGGGCAAAGCCACTATTTGCCGGGCGACGAAACGCTGACCTGTGATGAGAGCGAAGCACGAGTCAAAGCGCATATTACGCGTCTGCATACCCGTATGCCTTTTGATGCGCAAAATTACCAACCCGGCGAACAGCAAAGTTATGCCAGAGAGTGGTTGCCCGCGGCGAGTCAGTCGGGGAAAGCGCATTCTGACTTTGTGCAGCCGCTTCCTTTTACGATGCCGGAAACATTGACTCTGGAAAGTCTGCAGCGTTTTTGGGCCCATCCGGTACGCGCATTTTTTCAGATGCGGCTTCAGGTTAATTTCCGCTCGGAAGAGAGTGAGATTCCTGATGCGGAACCGTTTGAATTAGAGGGGTTGACGCGATATCAACTTAACCAACAGTTGCTCAATACGCTGGTTGAAGAAGACGACGCCGAACGCTTGTTCCGCCGTTTCCGGGCTGCGGGAGAGTTGCCTTACGGCGCGTTTGGCGAAATATTCTGGGATGCGCAATGTCAGGAGATGCAGCAACTGGCAAGCCGGGTCATCGCCTGCCGTAAGCCGAGCCAAAGCCTGGAAGTGGATCTGCTTTGCAATGGCGTTCAGCTAACCGGCTGGCTACCGCAGGTACAGGAGGATGGATTATTGCGCTGGCGTCCCGCTTTAATCAGCGTCGCGCAAGGTGTGCAACTTTGGCTGGAACACCTTGTCTATTGTGCCAGCGGCGGGAGTGGTGAAAGTCGCCTGTTTTTGCGCAAAGAGGGAGAATGGCGATTTCCGCCTCTTGATAAAACGCAGGCAATGGCTTACCTGGCGCAACTGATTGAAGGCTACCGGGAAGGCATGTCTTCTCCGCTATTGGTACTGCCGGAAAGCGGCGGCGCATGGATAAAAGCCTGTTATGACGCTGAAAATGATGTCATGTTAGACGACGATGATACCTTACAGAAGGCCAGGACAAAGTTTTTACAGGCTTATGAAGGCAACATGATGGTGAGCGGCGAAGGCGAAGATATCTGGTATCAACGTCTTTGGCGTCAGCTGGAATCTGAAACGTTGCAGGCTATCATTGCGCAGTCCCGACATTACCTGTTACCGCTGTTTCGTTTTAATCAGTCTCGTTGATTGTATGAAAATCGCGCAATTAAAAGGCTTCGACTATGATGCGCTCTTCGTCACGGACTGATTACTGATAAAAAGATGCTGCCTGGTTCAGTACAATAATATCCCGTTCTGCTCAGGTCGATGGTTTATGTGGCCATACAGATGAGTGGGAATGAAAGTTAATGATGAGGTCCGTGAATGCCCCGCAGCACCTGGTTCAAAGCGTTATTGTTATTGGTCGCCCTCTGGGGGCCTGCAGTTCAGGCGGATATCGGTTGGCAACCGCTGCAAGAAACTATCCGTAAAAGCGATAAAGATACCCGGCAGTATCAGGCGATACGTCTTGATAATGACATGGTGGTGTTGCTGGTATCCGATCCGCAGGCTGTAAAGTCGCTTTCTGCGTTAGTGGTGCCCGTTGGAGCGCTTGAAGATCCTGAGACTCATCAGGGGCTTGCTCATTATCTTGAGCATATGTGCCTGATGGGGTCAAAAAAATATCCGCAGGCGGATAGCCTTGCCGAATATCTTAAAAGACATGGTGGTAGCCACAACGCCAGCACCGCGCCTTATCGAACAGCCTTCTATCTGGAGGTTGAAAACGACGCGCTTCCAGGCGCCGTAGATCGCCTGGCCGACGCCATTGCCGCGCCATTGCTCGATAAAAAATACGCCGAACGCGAACGAAACGCGGTGAATGCCGAGCTGACGATGGCGCGCACCCGCGACGGTATGCGTATGGCGCAGGTAAGCGCCGAAACCATTAACCCGGCGCATCCAGGCTCGCACTTTTCTGGCGGCAATCTGGAAACGCTAAGCGATAAGCCGGGAAATCCGGTGCAACAGGCGTTGATCGCTTTTCATGAAAAATACTATTCAGCTAATCTGATGAAGGCGGTGATTTACAGTAATAAACCCTTGCCGGAACTGGCGCGTATTGCCGCCGCAACCTATGGTCGCGTGCCGAATAAACAGATTAAAAAACCGGAAATTACCGTACCTGTCATCACCGAGGCGCAGAAGGGCATCATTATTCATTACGTGCCGGCGCTACCGCGTAAAGTGCTGCGCGTGGAGTTTCGTATTGATAACAATAGCGCGCAGTTCCGCAGCAAGACCGATGAACTGGTCTCTTATCTGATTGGCAATCGTAGCCCAGGGACGCTCTCTGACTGGCTGCAAAAACAAGGACTGGTCGAAGGCATTAGCGCGGATTCCGATCCGATTGTTAATGGTAACAGCGGCGTATTTGCCATTTCGGCAACGCTGACCGATAAAGGTTTGGCCAATCGTGATGAAGTCATCGCAGCTATCTTTAGCTATCTCAACACGTTACGTGAAAAAGGGATAGATAAACGTTACTTTGACGAGCTGGCGCATGTGCTGGATCTCGACTTCCGCTATCCGTCGATTACCCGCGATATGGACTATGTCGAGTGGCTGGCGGACACTATGATCCGCGTCCCGGTAGCGCATACGCTGGATGCGGCGAATATCGCCGATCGTTACGATCCTGCCGCTATCAAAAATCGCCTGGCGATGATGACGCCGCAGAATGCGCGCATCTGGTACATCAGTCCCCAGGAACCCCATAATAAGATTGCGTATTTTGTGGATGCGCCTTATCAGGTCGATAAGATTAGCGAACAGACGTTTAAAAACTGGCAGCAAAAAGCACAGGGCATTGCGTTGTCGCTGCCGGAGTTAAACCCCTATATTCCTGATGATTTTACGCTTGTTAAGAATGACAAAAACTACGTACGGCCAGAACTGATTGTCGATAAAGCGGATTTGCGCGTGGTTTATGCGCCGAGTCGTTATTTCGCCAGCGAGCCAAAAGCCGACGTGAGCGTGGTATTGCGTAACCCGCAGGCGATGGACAGCGCCCGCAATCAGGTACTGTTCGCCCTTAATGATTATCTGGCGGGAATGGCGCTAGATCAGCTTAGCAACCAGGCGGCGGTGGGCGGCATTAGCTTTTCCACTAACGCCAACAATGGTCTGATGGTCACTGCGAACGGTTATACCCAGCGTTTGCCGCAGCTTTTCCTGGCGTTGCTGGAAGGATATTTTAGCTACGACGCCACGGAAGAACAGCTGGCGCAGGCGAAATCCTGGTATACGCAGATGATGGATTCTGCGGAGAAGGGAAAAGCCTACGAGCAGGCGATTATGCCGGTGCAGATGATTTCGCAGGTGCCTTATTTTTCCCGAGATGAACGTCGCGCTTTGCTGCCGTCCATTACGTTGAAAGAGGTGATGGCCTATCGTAATGCGTTAAAAACGGGCGCTCGTCCGGAATTTCTGGTTATAGGAAATATGAGCGAAGCCCAGGCGACCTCTCTGGCGCAAGATGTCCAAAAACAGCTCGCGGCGAACGGAACGGCGTGGTGTCGCAACAAAGACGTGGTGGTTGAGAAAAAGCAGTCCGTAATATTTGAAAAAGCGGGCAGTAGCACCGACTCCGCGTTAGCCGCGGTCTTTGTCCCGGTCGGCTACGACGAGTACGTCAGCGCCGCCTACAGCGCGATGTTAGGTCAGATTGTTCAACCGTGGTTTTACAATCAGCTACGAACCGAAGAGCAACTGGGATACGCCGTTTTCGCCTTTCCGATGAGCGTTGGCCGTCAGTGGGGAATGGGATTCCTGCTACAGAGCAACGATAAACAGCCCTCTTACCTGTGGCAACGCTATCAGGCATTTTTCCCTGACGCCGAGGCGAAGCTGAGGGCGATGAAGCCGGAAGAGTTCGCCCAAATTCAGCAGGCGATCATTACGCAAATGCGCCAGGCGCCGCAAACGTTGGGCGAAGAAGCATCCCGTTTAAGCAAGGATTTCGATCGGGGTAATATGCGCTTTGACTCGCGTGATAAAATCATCGCTCAGATAAAATTGCTGACGCCACAAAAGCTTGCCGACTTCTTCCACCAGGCGGTGGTGGAACCACAAGGTATGGCAATATTGTCACAGATTGCTGGTAGCCAGAATGGAAAAGCAGAATACGTGCATCCGACAGGCTGGAAAGTGTGGGATAACGTCAGCGCATTGCAGCAAACGTTACCTCTAATGAGCGAAAAGAATGAATGATGTCGCCGAGACTCTTGATCCGCTGCGCTTGCCCCTGACAGGCGAGCGTCTGATTGAAGCATCAGCGGGCACAGGCAAAACGTTTACTATCGCGGCGCTGTATCTGCGGTTATTGCTCGGTTTAGGCGGCAGTGCCGCATTTCCCCGCCCGTTGACCGTTGAAGAACTGCTGGTGGTAACCTTTACGGAGGCCGCCACTGAAGAGCTGCGTGGGCGAATCCGCAGTAATATCCATGAGTTGCGCATCGCCTGTCTGCGGGAAAGCACGGATAATCCGCTGTATGCCCGCTTGCTGGAAGAAATTAGCGACAAAAAGCAGGCCGCGCAGTGGTTATTACTGGCGGAACGACAAATGGACGAGGCCGCGGTCTTTACCATCCACGGTTTTTGCCAGCGTATGCTCAGCCTGAACGCTTTCGAATCCGGTATGTTGTTTGAGCAACAGCTTATTGAAGACGAATCTTTGTTGCGTTATCAGGCCTGCGCCGATTTCTGGCGGCGTCATTGCTATCCGCTGCCGCGCGACATCGCGCAGGTGGTGTTTGACGTATGGAAGGGGCCGAAGGCGCTCTTAAAGGATATCGATCGTTATCTGCAGGGCGAAGCGCCGGTCATTAAAGCGCCGCCATCGCAGGAGGAGACGCTGGCATCGCGTCATGAACAGATCCTGGCGCGCATCAACCAGGTGAAGCAGCAGTGGTGTGAGGCGGTTAGCGAGCTGGACGCGCTAATCGAATCATCCGGTATCGATCGCAGAAAATTCAACCGCGGCAATCAGGCGAAATGGATCGAAAAGATCACCGCGTGGGCGCAAGAAGAGACCAAAAATTATCAATTACCCGAGGCGTTGGGAAAATTTTCACAGCGTTTTTTAGCTGAGCGCACCAAAGCTGGCGGCGTGACCCCCCAGCACCCATTGTTTGTCGCCATTGATAACCTGTTGGGCGAACCGCTATCGATTAAAGATCTGGTTCTTACCCGAGCGCTCTCAGAGATCCGTGAAACGGTGGCTCAGGAAAAACGCCGGCGCGGCGAGCTGGGGTTTGACGATATGCTCAGCCGTTTAGATACCGCGCTGCGTAGTGAAAGCGGCGAGGCGCTGGCTACGGCGATTCGTACCCGTTTTCCGGTGGCGATGATCGATGAATTTCAGGATACCGACCCACAACAGTACCGTATTTTTCGCCGTATCTGGCGACATCAACCCGATACGGCGCTATTGCTGATTGGCGATCCTAAACAGGCGATTTATGCGTTTCGTGGCGCGGATATTTTTACCTACATGAAGGCCCGCAGCGAAGTGAGCGCGCACTATACGCTTGACACTAACTGGCGCTCCGCGCCGGGGATGGTGAATAGCGTTAACAAGCTGTTCAGTCAGATGAACGACGCCTTTATGTTCCGCGATATTCCCTTCAGTCCGGTAAAGTTTGCGCCCAGAAACCAGTCGCTGCAATTTAAAGTGAATGACGCGCCTCAACCGGCGATGACCCTGTGGCTAATGGAGGGGGAAAGCTGCGGTTCGGGCGATTATCAAAGTTATATGGCGCAGGTGTGCGCCACGCAAATTCGCGACTGGCTGCGTGCCGGGCAAACGGGCGACGCGCTGCTGACGAACGGCGATTCGTCGCGGCCCGTTCGTGCCTCGGATATCAGCGTGCTGGTGCGCAGCAGGCGGGAAGCCGCGCTGATACGGGATGCGCTGACCTTACTGGCGATCCCCTCCGTCTATCTTTCTAACCGCGACAGCGTATTCGAAACGCTCGAAGCGCAGGAAATGCTGTGGGTGTTGCAGGCGGTGATGGCGCCCGAACGTGAGAATACGCTGCGTAGCGCTCTGGCGACATCAATGATGGGCCTTACCGCGCTGGATATCGAAACGCTTAACAATGATGAAAATGCGTGGGATGCGGTTGTCGAAGAGTTTGATGGCTACCGACAGATTTGGCATAAACGCGGCGTGATGCCGATGCTGCGTGCGCTAATGTCGGCGCGCAATATTGCTGAAAACCTGCTGGCGACGGCGGGAGGCGAACGTCGGCTGACGGATATTCTGCATATTAGCGAACTGTTACAGGAAGCCGGTTCGCAGCTGGAAAGCGAACATGCCCTGGTGCGTTGGCTGGCGCAGCATATCCTTGAACCCGATAGCAATGCTTCCAGCCAGCAACTACGTCTGGAAAGCGATAAGCATCTGGTGCAAATCGTCACCATTCATAAATCGAAAGGTCTGGAATACCCGCTGGTCTGGTTACCTTTTATCACCCATTTCCGCGTGCAGGACCAGGCTTTTTATCACGACAGGCACTCCTACGAGGCGGTGCTGGACCTTAGTCACGCCGAAGAGAGCATAGCACTGGCGGAAGCCGAACGCCTGGCGGAAGACCTGCGCCTCCTTTATGTCGCGCTGACCCGTGCAGTGTGGCATTGCAGCCTCGGCGTCGCGCCGCTGGTACGGCGTCGCAGCGATAAGAAAGGCGAGACGGATGTGCACCAAAGCGCGCTTGGGCGACTCCTGCAAAAAGGCGAACTGATGGATGCCGCAGGCCTTCGCGCCTGTATTGAGGCGCTATGCGACGAGGATATCGTGTGTCGAACGCCAGGCAATACGGATAACGACCGCTGGCAAATTGCCGCTGCATCGCACGCGGAACTCAGCGCCAGAACGCTGCAACGCCTGCTTTATGATAGCTGGCGCGTCACCAGTTATTCCGGTTTGCAGCAGCGGGGACATAGCGTGGCGCAAGATCTTATTCCTCGTTTCGACATTGACGCCGCAGGCGTTGGCGAAGCGGCGGAAGCGCCGACAATGACGCCGCATCACTTTCCTCGCGGGGCATCGCCGGGAACATTTTTGCACAGCCTGTTTGAAGAGCTTGATTTTACTCAACCGATAGACCCCCAATGGGTACAGGAAAAACTGGAGCTGAGTGGTTTTGAGACGCGATGGGAGCCCGTACTTACCCGCTGGCTGGACACCGTGTTGCACGTTCCCCTTAACGAGACGGGCGTTAGTCTGAGCGTGCTGACCGAGCGTGAAAAACAGGTCGAAATGGAGTTTTATCTGCCGATTGCCCAGCCGCTTACCGCCGGAGAGCTGGATGCGTTGATTCGTCGATACGACCCGCTTTCAGCAGGTTGCCCTGCGCTGGATTTCATGCAGGTTCGCGGCATGTTAAAGGGCTTTATCGACCTGGTGTTCCGTTATGAGGGGCGCTATTACCTGCTCGACTATAAATCTAACTGGCTGGGCGAGGATAGCGCCGCTTATACCCAGACGGCGATGGCTGCGGCGATGCAGGCGCATCGCTATGATTTGCAGTACCAGCTTTATACGCTGGCATTGCACCGTTACCTTCGTCATCGAATAGCGAATTACGACTATGAACGCCATTTCGGCGGCGTCATCTATCTCTTTTTACGCGGGGTGGATAGCGAACGTCCGCAGCAGGGTATTTTTACCACTCGCCCTGCGGCGGCGTTAATTAACCAACTGGATGATATGTTTGCAGGTGAAATAAGTGAGGAGGCGCAATGACAATCCAGGAGCGGTTGCTGGAGGCCGTTGAACAAAAACTCTTACGGCCCATTGATGCCCAGTTTGCTTTAACCGTCGCCGGTAACGACGATCCCGCCGTGACGCTGGCGGCAGCGCTGCTTAGTCATGACGCAGGTGAAGGTCACGTGTGTCTGCCGTTATCGCGTTTAACGTTAACGGAGGAGGCGCATCCCTTACTGGTCGCCTGGATAAGCGAAACGGCTACGCCAATCGACTGGAAAAAGCGGTTACTGGCGTCTGCGGCGGTTAGCTGTGGCGATAGCCCCGCGCCGTTAATTCTGTGCGGCGATCGCCTCTACCTGAATCGCATGTGGTGCAACGAGCGTACGGTTGCGCGCTTTTTTAACGAGGTTAACCAGGCCATCGCCGTAGATGAAGATCAGTTATCCCGTATTCTGGACGCGCTATTCCCTCCGACAGACGAGGTGAACTGGCAAAAGGTGGCCGCCGCCGTAGCGCTAACTCGCCGTATCTCCGTGATTTCAGGCGGTCCCGGCACCGGTAAAACCACCACCGTCGCGAAGCTGCTGGCGGCATTAATTCAAATGGCGGATGGCGAACGTTGCCGTATCCGGCTGGCGGCGCCGACCGGGAAAGCGGCCGCACGCCTGACGGAGTCGCTCGGCGCGGCGTTGCGTCAGCTTCCACTTACCGATGCGCAGAAAAAGCGTATACCGGAGGACGCCAGTACGCTGCACCGACTGCTAGGTGCACAGCCCGGCAGCCAGCGATTACGCCATCATGCGGGCAACCCGCTGCATCTGGACGTGCTGGTGGTCGATGAAGCATCAATGATTGATTTGCCGATGATGTCACGTTTGATTGACGCTCTGCCGCCGCACGGGCGGGTCATTTTTCTTGGCGATCGCGATCAGTTGGCATCCGTTGAGGCGGGCGCTGTGTTGGGCGATATTTGCGCCTATGTCAACGCAGGGTTTACGGCGGAACGTGCCCGACAACTAAGTCGACTAACAGGGAGCGCCATTCCGGCGGGGGCCGGAAGGCAAGCCGCCTCTTTACGCGATAGCCTCTGTTTGTTGCAAAAGAGCTACCGTTTCGGCAGCGATTCTGGCATCGGCAAGCTGGCGGCGGCGATTAACTGCGGCGACAGGTCGGCAATCCAGGCTGTTTTTCAGCAGGGGTTTAGCGATATAGAGAAGCGTACATTGCAAAGCAGCGACGATTATGCCGGGATGCTGGATGAAGCGCTGGCGGGCTATGGTCGCTACCTGCGGTTGCTGCATGAGAAAGCGACGCCGGAGGCAATCCTTCAGGCTTTCAATGAGTATCAACTGCTTTGCGCGCTGCGCGAAGGCCCATTTGGCGTGAGGGGACTGAATGACCGCATTGAGCAGGCGATGGTGCAGCAACGAAAAATTCAGCGGCATCCGCATTCTCGCTGGTATGAAGGGCGTCCGGTAATGATTGCGCGCAACGATAGCGCGTTGGGGTTATTTAACGGCGATATTGGTATTGCGCTCGATCGCGGGCAGGGGTTACGCGTCTGGTTTGTGATGCCGGACGGCACGATCAAGTCCGTTCAGCCCAGCCGTCTGCCGGAACATGATACAACCTGGGCGATGACGGTACATAAATCACAGGGGTCTGAATTTGATCACGCCGCGCTGATTTTACCCAGCCAGCGTTCGCCGGTCGTGACGCGGGAGCTGGTGTATACCGCTGTTACGCGGGCGCGGCGGCGGTTATCGCTGTATGCCGATGAACGGATCCTGGCAGGCGCGATTGTGACGCGTACAGAACGGCGCAGCGGATTAGCCACCTTATTTGATGAAGTCAGTCGTACCGGATAAGACGAGTTCTCGCCGGATGGTGACGCGTAGCGTCTTATCCGGCCTCCAAATGATGCTTTCGAACGTAGGCCTGATAAGCGCAGCGCTATCAGGCCCTCCTTGTTATCCTAAATCCGCCATCAGCACCTTTGAACGTCGCTGATAGTTATACATTTTTTTCTTGCTCTCAGGCAGTAACTCAATATCGACAGGCGTGAAACCGCGCTCCTGGAACCAGTGAATACTGCGCGTCGTCAACACAAACAATTTACGCAGCCCCATTTGCCGCGCCTGGGTGGCAACCCGCTCCAGAAGCACTTCTCCACGCGATGAGCTGCGATAATCCGGATGTACCGCTACGCAGGCCATTTCGCCTATTTTCTCTTCCTCAAAAGGATACAGCGCCGCGCAGGCGATAGTCATATTATCGCGCTGAATAATGGTAAACTTATCGATCTCCATCTCCAGTTGTTCACGGGAACGGCGTACCAGAATGCCCTGCTGTTCCAGTGGGCGGATAAGCTCCAGAATACCGCCAATATCGTTGATGGTGGCGCGGCGGATCTGTTCGGCGCTCTCCATGACGATCTGCGTACCGATACCATCACGCGAGAACAATTCCTGTAATAGCGTGCCATCTTCCTGATAGCTGATCAGATGGCAACGACGAACGCCGCTACGACAGGCTTTTACCGCGCCGCGCAAAAAACGTACGGTTCCGGAGTTGTAATCGCCCTGCGCTTCCAACTCTTCCACCCGCGCCTGCGCTTCATTCGGGAAGAGTTCAGAAATGATGCCGCCCTCGCTATTGGTAACGCCCTGAGAAGAACAGAAACCGATCATTTTTTCCGCTTTCAATTTAACGGCGAGTTGAGTGGCAATCTCTTCTGAGGTCAGATTAAAACTTTCGCCGGTCACTGAGACGGCGACCGGCCCCATCAGAACGATCGCGCCGTTATCCAACTGGCGGTTGATCGCATCTTCATCAATGCGCCGGATACGGCCGCTATGACAGTAGTCCACGCCATCATCAACGCCCAGCGGCTGCGCAATGGTGAAATTGCCACTGACGACATTAATGTGCGCGCCCTGCAACGGCGTATTGTTCAGACTCATCGACAGACGGGCGGTAATATCAAGCTGGAGTAAACCGGCGGCCTGTTTCACCAGCTCCAGTGCTTTGGCGTCCGTCACCCGCGTGTTTTTGTGGTAAATCGGTTCATGATGATGCGCGGCCAGATTGGCGTCGATTTGCGGTCGCGCGCCATACACCACGACAAGGCGAATACCGAGGCTATGCAGTAGCCCGATATCGTTAACGATGCTGGAAAAATTGTCATGCTCAATGGCTTCGCCGCCGAGCATAATGACAAAGGTTTTTCCGCGATGGGTGTTGATATAGGGAACTGAATGGCGAAACCCTTCTACCAGTTCGGTTTTACGTTCCTTTATCATTGCGCGCCCCACTAGTGAATTATTATTCGAAATTAGTGTATTTTTATTCTGTTTTTGTCCTATGTGCAAGCGTAAATTTTATGCGGTCCGATCGCTTTTCTTAGTAATGCCGTGAATATAAAAAGAATGTTTACCCTTTTATAGATGACAGATTATGCGTCATTCGCTAAAGTTTCCGGTCAATTTGGATGAACTTTGTATGATCTCTATTTAGTTTTTGCTCGGGAGAAGCATGTCGGGAGCCAATTCAGCAATCAGCCGTCGCCGTTTACTACAAGGCGCGGGCGCCATGTGGCTATTAAGCGTGAGCCAGGTCGGGCTGGCTGCCGTAAGCCAGGTCGTTGCGGTGCGTATCTGGCCTGCGTCCAGCTATACCCGCGTCACGGTAGAGTCGAATCGTCTGCTGAAATATAAACAATTTGCCTTAAGTAACCCGGACCGCGTGGTAGTAGATATTGAGGATGTGAATCTGAACTCGGTGCTTAAAGGCATTGGCGCGCAGATTCGCAGCGACGATCCGTATATCAAATCCGCAAGGGTAGGGCAGTTTGATCCTAAGACTGTGCGTATGGTCTTTGAGCTAAAACAAAACGTGAAGCCGCAGCTATTTGCGCTGGCGCCTGTGGCAGGCTTTAAAGAACGTCTGGTGATGGATCTTTATCCTGCCAATGCGCAAGATATGCAGGATCCGCTGCTGGCGCTGCTGGAAGACTACAATAAAGGCGATCTGGATAAACAGGTGCCGCCTTCGCAAAGCGGGCCGCAGCCCGGTAAAGCGGGGCGCGATCGTCCCATTGTCATTATGCTTGATCCGGGACACGGCGGCGAAGACCCCGGCGCGATAGGCAAATACAAAACGCGTGAAAAAGACGTGGTGCTCCAGATAGCGCGCCGCCTGCGCGCGTTGATCGAAAAAGAAGGCAACATGAAGGTCTATATGACGCGCAATGAAGACATCTTCATTCCGTTAAAAGTCCGGGTGGCGAAAGCGCAGAAACAGCGCGCCGACCTGTTTGTCTCTATTCATGCGGATGCCTTCACCAGCCGGCAGCCTAGCGGTTCATCCGTATTCGCGCTATCGACCAAAGGCGCCACCAGTACCGCGGCGAAATATCTGGCGCAAACGCAGAACGCCTCGGACTTAATTGGCGGCGTGAGCAAAAGCGGTGACCGTTATGTCGACCATACAATGTTCGATATGGTGCAATCGCTGACCATTGCCGATAGTTTGAAATTCGGTAAAGCGGTGTTGAAGCAGCTTGGTAAAATTAATGACCTGCATAAAAACAAGGTCGAGCAGGCGGGGTTTGCGGTGTTAAAGGCGCCCGATATTCCGTCTATTCTGGTCGAGACGGCGTTTATCAGTAACATTGAAGAAGAACGCAAGCTCAAGACCGCGACGTTCCAGCAACAGGTCGCAGAGTCGATTCTGGCGGGCATTAAAGCGTATTTTGCCGATGGGGCGACGCTGGCGAGAAGAAGTTAACCTGAGATGACGGCGAGTTTATTGCGCGGGTAGGTAGGATGGATGCTGCCCGCACTGTCGTTGCGGACCAGACGACAGATACAAAAAAAACACCCGTAAGGGTGTTCATTAAGTTGGTTGCGGGGGCCGGATTTGAACCGACGACCTTCGGGTTATGAGCCCGACGAGCTACCAGGCTGCTCCACCCCGCGTCCGTGGATGCGCACTATACTCCGCTGAGCTTTTGTTGCAACCCTTTTTTCATATAAATCGCTAATTTCTCATGAATTGCGCAAATACGCCGCAGATAGCGCGATTTTTAAACGAATTTACATAATGAGATCGCGATCGCATTTCATTACTCCGGACGGTTTGTTATCTTCACCGGGCACTTTCGATTACGCAGAAGACGAGACACCATGAAAGGACGTTGGGCAAAATATGTGGCGACAGGCGTAATGCTGGCAATGCTGGCTGCCTGTTCATCAAAACCGACCGATCGCGGTCAGCAATATAAGGACGGGAAATTTACCCAGCCCTTCTCCCTGGTAAACCAGCCGGACGCGGTGGGCGCGCCGATTAATGCTGGTGACTTTGCCGAGCAGGTCGACCAAATCCGTTCCGCGTCGCCACGTTTATACACCAATCAAAGCAACGTCTATAACGCTGTCCAGAACTGGTTACGTTCCGGAGGCGATACGCGCACTATGCGCCAGTTTGGTATCGATGCCTGGCAGATGGAAGGCACCGACAACTACGGTAACGTCCAGTTCACGGGCTACTATACGCCCGTCGTTCAGGCTCGCCATACGCGCCAGGGCGCGTTCCAGTACCCTATCTATAGTATGCCGCCAAAACGTGGACGCTTACCGTCCCGCGCTCAGATCTACGCAGGCGCGCTGAGCGATAAGTACATCCTGGCCTGGAGTAATTCGCTGATGGATAACTTTATTATGGATGTCCAGGGCAGCGGCTATATTGATTTTGGTGACGGTAGTCCGCTGAACTTCTTTAGTTATGCCGGTAAAAACGGCTGGCCTTATCGCAGTATTGGTAAAGTGCTTATCGATCGCGGTGAAGTGAAAAAAGAAGATATGTCGATGCAGGCTATACGCGAATGGGGAGAGAAGCACAGCGAAGCGGAAGTGCGTGAATTACTGGAGCAGAACCCGTCGTTCGTCTTCTTTAAGCCGCAATCTTTTGCGCCGGTCAAAGGTGCCAGCGCCGTACCGCTGATTGGGCGAGCATCCGTCGCCTCCGACCGCAGCATCATTCCGCCTGGCACGACCTTGTTGGCGGAAGTACCGTTGCTGGATAATAACGGTAAATTTAGCGGTCAGTATGAGCTACGTTTGATGGTCGCGCTGGATGTCGGCGGAGCGATTAAAGGCCAGCACTTTGATATTTACCAGGGGATCGGCCCGGATGCCGGGCATCGTGCCGGATGGTATAATCACTATGGTCGCGTCTGGGTGTTAAAAAGCGCGCCGGGCGCCGGTAACGTGTTTAGCGGCTGATTGTGGTATTCTGCGGCAACCGGATTGCCCGATAACGCGATCGCTATCGGGCCTGAAAATAGTGAGCAGGGGTGAGGAATAACCTCACCTTTTTTTATTCTGAGGTCATATGTCAGTGGTGATAAGTGATGCCTGGCGCCAACGCTTTGGCGGCACCGCGCGTCTGTACGGTGAAAAAGCGCTGCAGCAGTTTGCTGAGGCGCATATCTGCGTCGTGGGAATCGGCGGGGTGGGATCATGGGCGGCAGAGGCGCTGGCGCGTACGGGCATCGGCGCGATTACGCTGATTGATATGGACGATGTCTGCGTGACCAATACGAACCGTCAGATCCATGCGTTGCGTGATAACGTTGGGTTGGCGAAAGCGGAAGTGATGGCCGAACGGATTCGGCAAATTAACCCGGAGTGCCGGGTAACGGTTATCGATGATTTCATCACGCCGGATAATGTGGCGGGTTATATGAACGCGGGTTTTACCTATGTCATTGACGCCATTGACAGCGTTCGTCCAAAAGCCGCGCTGATTGCGTACTGTCGCCGATATAAGGTTCCTTTAGTGACCACTGGCGGCGCGGGCGGGCAGATCGATCCGACGCAAATCCAGGTCGCTGATTTGGCGAAAACCATCCAGGATCCGCTGGCGGCAAAACTGCGTGAGAGATTGAAACATAATTTTGGCGTAGTGAAGAACAGTAAAGGTAAACTGGGCGTGGACTGCGTTTTTTCCACCGAAGCGCTGGTTTACCCACAGGCGGACGGTTCCGTATGCGCGATGAAAGCTACCGCAGAAGGGCCAAAACGGATGGATTGCGCCTCTGGCTTCGGCGCGGCGACGATGGTGACGGCAACGTTCGGTTTTGTCGCCGTTTCCCATGCGCTGAAGAAGATCATGGCTAAAGCGGCGCGACAAGAATAAAAGGACGGGGCGGAGTGTCACGCAGACGCGTATCCGGCCCTGCGCCCTTTGTTAGCGAAAGAAGCGCTGTACCCTGCCGAACACCGGTTTCAGACGGGCGCGGAGATAATGGGAATATAAATTTTCAGATATGCATAGAAACAACCCGAACCATACCGCACAAAAGCAGAGCAGTTCCGCGTAATTAATGTGCTCGCCAAATATCATAATGGCAAGTAAGAACTGTAAAGACGGCTCTATATATTGCGCCAGTCCGGTGACAATCAACGAGGTGTGATTTAACGCGATGGCAAATAATACCAGTGGAATGATTGTCACTGGCGCCGTCATGACATACAAAAAGAAAGGAGTATTAGCGGATATAATTGGTCCGGTATCGCTAAAGAGAAAGATTAATAGTGAGACAGGCAATGCCCATAATGTTTCAATCGTTATCGATGTCATCACATCATAATGTATAAACTTTCGCGCCAGGCCATATAGCGCAAATGATAATCCCATGGTTAGCGCCAGCGCCGGGAAATGCCGTAGCATGATAATTTGAAAAGTCAGGCCACAGACACCGGAAAAAACGGCGATGGCCTGAAACAACGACAGTTTTTCTTTAAGAAAAATGCATCCCAGCGCAATAACAAATAGCGGGTTGATAAAATAGCCGAGGCTGGCATCAAGTACCAGATGATGGGTTAGCGCATAAATAAAAGATGACCATGAGACAATCATCAAAAGTCCGGCGATCATGCAGAAGAAAAAAGATTTTTTATCTTTCCAGGCATCATGAAATCGCGTTCGCTGCCGAAATAACAATCTTACTGCCAGTAATAATGGAATTGACCAGAACACCCGGTATATCAATATTTGTGCGAGATTTCCCCCTGATAAATATTGATAGTATAAAGGTGTTAACCCCCATAATATAAATGCCAGCACCACAAACATGGTACCGTTACGCAGATATTTTTCCACTTATCCATATCCTGTTATAACTTCACCCGATGCGTATGAATTTTCCAGTTCTCCTGCTACGCTACATCAAGTGGCTTTATTTACTCTAAAATCTTCACGCCGTTTTAACATGGATTCTAACATTGTAATTTCATTGTGATAGCTGATAAAAATCAAAAGAATGTTTATCAGGGAAATCTGATGCAGAAACTAATAAAGTGACTGGATTATTTTATCTGCATCGCCTGACCGCCGCGGACGGCGCTGTCAGGCGACAGAATATTTACGCTATTTCAACCCTTATGCGTTGCGGCAACAATCGCTTCGTTCAGCGCGTTCAGCCCCTGACTACGTGAGGCGCTAAGCTGGGCGCGTAAACCCAGCTCATCAAACAGCGCCAGCGGTGAACGAGCCTGTAGTTCGGCGGCGTTTTTTCCTTCCACTGCGGTGAGCAATACCGCCAGCAGGCCGCGGACAATCCGCCCCTCACTGTCGCCGAAAAAGTGCATCGTTCCGTTATCTGATCGGGTAAAGCCCAGCCAGACGCGGTTCTCGCAGCCGGCTATCTCCTTCGCCTGCGCTTTGCATTCATCCGGCAGAGCGGGGAGCTGTTTTCCTAACAGAATCAACTGACGATATTTATCCTCCCACTGGGTCAGCGGGAGAAAGATAGCGCGTAACGTCTCTTCCGTTACCGTTGTGCCGAACGGGTGTCCGGTATAAAGAGGGTTTGTCATTAATCCACCAGCAGTTCCAGCGCGCGGTCAACGGCGTTAACCAACGCATCCACATCATGTTGGGTATTATACGGCGCAAAAGAGGCGCGCAGAGTCCCTGTGACGCCAAGTTCCGCCAGCAATGGCTGGGCGCAATGTTGCCCGGCCCGGAGCGCAATACCGTATTCCGCCAGCAGCGTCACCATATCGCCGTGGTGCACGCCGACAAAATCAAAGGCCAGCAGGCTGGAGTCCTGGCAGCGGAACGAACGAAAGCCCGGGCGTTTCGCCAGTGCGTCTTCCGCCAGCGTCGCCAGCCCCCGGCTCCAGTTTTCGGCCTGTTCAATATCGATATCGGACAGCCATTCCAGCGCAGCGCTCAGGCCGATGACTCCGGCGACGTTCGGCGTCCCCGCTTCCAGCTTCCAGGGAGCGCTTTGAGTGGTGAAGCCTTCAAAGCTAACGTCACGGATCATCTTGCCGCCGCCGAGCCAGGGCGACATCGCCTCAAGAAGCTCCGGCTTACCGTACAGCACGCCGATACCGGTCGGGCCATACAGTTTGTGAGCGGAAAAAGCATAAAAATCGATATCAAGCTGCTGGACATCCGCCGGGAAGTGTACCGCGCCTTGCGCGCCATCCACCATCACTACCATTCCCGCTGCGTGAGCGGTGCTGATAGCGCTTGCGAGATCCGGGCAGCCGCCCGTTACGTTCGACATTTGCCCCAGCGCCAGAATCCGGCTGCGCGATGTGATCAGTTCCGGCAGACGCTCAACATCAGGAAGACGTCGGTCACTAAGCGGCAGTTTTATGACCTGCGCGCCGGTTTGTTGCGCCACCATCAGCCAGGGCACAAGGTTGGCGTGATGCTCGGCGACGCTAACGATAATTTCATCGCCGGGGCGCAGACGAGGACGGGCGTAACACTGCGCCACCATGTTGATCGCTTCGGTGGTGCCGCGTGTCCAGACGATACTTTTTTCATCGGGCGCGTTTAACAGCCGCGCTGCTTTTGCTCTGGCCGCTTCATATTGCGCCGTCAGGCGCTGCGCCTGCGCAAACTGGCTACGATGAACGTTACCGGCGCTCAAACAATAAAACTGGTGCGTGGCGTCAATGACTGCCTGTGGCTTTAATGCCGTGGCGGCGCTATCGAGATAAACACCCGCATCGGCTAGCGCGGGAAACTGCGCGCGAAACTGCGTGGGATTAAAAGCGTTCATGATATTCCTCGGTTCAGTTTACCGATCGTGGCGTAAAAGCGCGGCTGATACAAGGTTTGTCCTAACCATCGGAATCGTCTGTATATCCTGGCGAATTATGTAAAGGAGGTTATGCTGAATAATGTTAGGCGAATGTTTAAGCCTGTTACGGAGTCCGCTTTAAATAGCACAAACAGCTTTAAGGAGAAGAAGATGAAAAAGACTGCCGCAATTATCTCTGCATGTATGCTGACTTTTGCCCTGAGCGCCTGTTCCGGTCCTAATTACGTTATGCACACCAATGATGGACGTAGCATTGTGACCGACGGTAAACCCCAGACCGATAACGATACCGGTATGATTTCGTATAAAGACGCTAATGGCAACAAACAGCAGATCAATCGTACTGACGTGAAAGAGATGGTGGCTCTGGAAAACTAACCGTTTGTTATACAAAAAAAAGCACCGCAATATGGCGGTGCTACATTAATCACTATGGACAGACAGGGTAAATGTACAGGAAGTGAAAAAGGGTAGTCTCGCTACCGTGGTCTGAATCGCAGACCAATTGCAAACACAACAACACAACATCACAACCGTAAGCCAAAAGCCCATCAGAACACGCATTCCGATAAAACTTTTCGTTCCGGCTCAGGAAGTGCCGCCACTATAGGTATTTGCTGGTAGAACCTCAACGGACAATTTATAATGTCTCAGATTAAAAAAACTAATAGGTTACACATTGTTACCTATTTGTTAAATTCATTCGACATTAAGTCCAGAGGCCATGTCAAAACGATTACCTCCTTTAAATGCGTTACGCGTTTTTGATGCTGCCGCGCGCCATTTGAGCTTTACGCGAGCAGCGGAAGAACTTTTTGTGACGCAGGCCGCAGTAAGCCACCAAATTAAGTCACTTGAGGATTTTTTGGGGCTAAAACTGTTCCGCCGCCGCAATCGTTCGCTGCTGCTGACGGAAGAAGGCCAAAGCTATTTTCTCGACATTAAAGAGATATTTTCCCAGCTCACGGAAGCAACGCGTAAGCTCCAGGCGCGCAGTGCCAAAGGGGCGCTGACGGTGAGTTTACCGCCCAGTTTTGCCATCCAGTGGCTGGTGCCCAGGCTCTCCAGCTTTAACTCAGCTTATCCGGGAATTGACGTTCGGATACAAGCCGTTGACCGTCAGGAAGATAAACTGGCAGACGATGTCGATGTCGCGATTTTTTATGGCCGGGGAAACTGGCCGGGCTTGCGCGTCGAAAAATTATACGCAGAATATTTACTGCCCGTCTGTTCTCCTTTATTACTCACAGGCGAAAAACCGTTAAAAACGCCGGAAGATCTGGCGAAACACACGTTATTACACGATGCCTCCCGGCGTGACTGGCAGGCCTATACTCGTCAGTTAGGGCTCAACCATATTAACGTTCAGCAAGGGCCGATATTTAGCCACAGCGCGATGGTGCTACAGGCCGCTATTCACGGACAGGGGATCGCGCTGGCGAATAATGTTATGGCGCAGTCGGAAATTGAAGCCGGGCGACTGGTGTGTCCATTTAACGATGTTCTGGTGAGTAAGAATGCTTTTTATCTGGTTTGTCATGACAGCCAGGCAGAACTGGGTAAAATAGCCGCCTTCCGTCAGTGGATTTTGGCGAAGGCGGCGACGGAGCAAGAAAAATTCCGTTTTCGTTACGAACAATAATTAACTTAGGGTATGACCATGACCAGCCGTTTTATGCTGATTGTCGCCGCTATCAGCGGTTTTATTTACGTTGCTCTGGGCGCGTTCGGGGCGCATGTTTTGAGTAAAACCCTGGGCGTGGTTGAAATGGGCTGGATTCAGACCGGCCTGCAATATCAGGCGTTCCATACGCTGGCGATCTTTGGCCTGGCGGTGGCGATGCAGCGCCGTATCAGCATCTGGTTTTACTGGAGTAGCGTTTTTCTGGCGCTGGGCACGGTGCTGTTTAGCGGCAGCCTGTACTGCCTTGCGCTTTCGCATCTGCGCCTGTGGGCGTATATCACGCCTGTCGGCGGCGTCAGTTTCCTGGTGGGCTGGGCGCTATTGCTGATTGGCGCCATTCGTATGAAACGTAAGGGCGCGAGCCATGAATAAAGTTGTCTTGCTCTGCCGTCCGGGATTTGAAAAAGAGTGCGCTGCAGAAATTACCGATAAAGCGGGAAAACGGGAAATATTTGGTTTTGCACGCGTAAAAGAGAACGCAGGCTATGTCATTTATGAATGCTACCAGCCGGAAGATGGCGAAAAGCTGATTTCAGAACTGCCGTTCAGTTCGCTGATTTTCGCCCGCCAGTGGTTTGTGGTGGGTGAACTGCTGCAACATTTACCGCCGGAAGACAGAATTACGCCGATTGTCGGCATGTTGCAGGGCGTAGTGGAAAAAGGCGGCGAGCTGCGGGTTGAAGTCGCCGACACCAATGAAAGTAAAGAACTGATGAAGTTCTGCCGCAAATTTACGGTGCCGCTGCGCGCGGCTTTGCGTGATGCGGGCGTATTGACGAATTATGAAACGCCGAAGCGTCCGGTCGTTCATGTCTTTTTTATCGCGCCAGGATGTTGCTATACCGGTTATTCGCTCGCGCATAACAATTCACCGTTTTATATGGGCATCCCGCGTTTGAAGTTTCCGTCTGATGCGCCGAGCCGCTCAACGCTGAAACTGGAAGAGGCGCTCCACGTTTTCATCCCGGAAGATGAGTGGGATGAACGTCTGGCGAACGGCATGTATGCGGTGGATTTGGGCGCCTGTCCCGGCGGATGGACGTACCAGTTAGTGAAGCGCAATATGTGGGTCTACTCCGTAGATAACGGCCCGATGGCGCAAAGCCTGATGGACACCGGACAGGTGACCTGGTTGCGTGAGGATGGCTTCAGGTACCGTCCGAACCGGAATAATATTTCATGGATGGTCTGCGATATGGTGGAGAAGCCGGCCAAAGTCACCGCGTTAATGGCGCAGTGGCTGGTGAACGGCTGGTGTCGGGAGACGATTTTTAACCTTAAACTGCCGATGAAAAAACGCTATGAAGAGGTGTCGCATAACCTGGCGTATCTTCAGGCGCAGTTGGATGAGCATGGCGTTAATGCGCAGATCCAGGCGCGTCAGCTTTATCACGATCGCGAAGAGGTGACGGTACACGTGCGTCGGTTGTGGGCGGCTGTTGGCGGGCGTCGCGACGAGCGATAAAAACGCGCTGCCGTCATCCGGCGCGTCATCAGCGCCGGAGCTTATCCGGCCTATGACTGCGGCGCATCTGAAACAATATGCGTCACGTCATCCAGATGGCCGATGCGCGCCTCTCCTGAACGATTAAATTTACTTTTATCAATCAATAATAAAGACTGCGAGGCGCGCCTGAGCAGGATAGATTTAAAATCGGCGTTGATCGCATTGGAGTCCCACAGATCGCCGCCGCCGTCGATTCCCTCGCAGGAAAAGATGAACAGATCGATATCAAGCGATTTTAGCTGTGAGATAAGCGACGGGTTAACGTAACAGCCATATTTACGTTCAAGCTGGCCGCCGGAACTTATCAGCGCAATGCGTTCGCGTTTTCCCAGCTCCTGACAGATAGGATGGCTATTGGTAAAAACCTGAATGGGAATATCCGGCAACTGGCGGGCCAGATACCAGCAGGTTGAACTGGCATCCAGCGCAATCGTCATTCCTTCTTCTATCCACGCTAACGCTTCACGGGCAATATCGGCTTTATGCGCATAATGGCTTTTCAGGCGGATATGGAATGGATCGCCGCTGTCCTGATTTTCACGATGAATATATTTAGCTCGTCCGTGATTACGCAGCACTTTTCCCTGCGTCTGTAGTTCACTGAGATCGCGGCGGATGGTCTCTTTACTGACGTTAAGCCGGGTGGCCAGCGCTTCGGTGGTCAGACTTTTATGATTGATCAGCAGATCGACTATCGCTTGTTGGCGTGCCGCTTTCATTTTTCTCACCCCATCATTCGATGAACGCCCGCGTCATGCGGGCGCACCGGCAAGAGATTACGGCGTTACCCCTTTTTTTAAAAGAATATTTCCGTACTTCGCGCACTCACCTGTGATAACGATCGCAAACGCTTTTTGCGCCCGCTCATAAAACGCATAGCGGTCGATACGGACGATATCCGGGCACGGCGCTTCTAATGACAAGGCATCGCGATAACGCGCTTCAACGCCGGGATCAAGCGTGTCGCCTTCCACGGCGGCCATCATCACCAGCGGCGGGGCGTAGCTATCCAGCTCAAAGAGCGGAATAATTGCCCGCAGTAGATCGCTGACGCTAAGGCCATCGGCGCGAATCACCTGCGGGCCCAGGCTATGCGCGGGAAAGTGAGCGTCGGAAAAAATGATTTCGTCCCCGTGGCCCATCTCGGCCAGCACTTTGAGCAGTGTCGGGGAAATTAACGGTGAAATGGTTTTTAGCATTTCATACTCCCTCAATAATTTCAGGTTCGGTTTGCGGCCAGAAATAGCGATACTGATAATTGACCTGCGCGCGCGCCTGCTCCGGGCTACTAAATTCGCCTACGCCGTACCAGCCAAACATGGCAGCGCCGGCCACGGTGGTTTCCGCGTCGTCCAGCACTTTGATAGGGATATCAAGCTGATTCGCTTTAATTTGATTCCATAAAGCGTTGCGACTGCCGCCGCCAACCAGTAACAGTTCTGTGGCGTTAAAATGGCCGATTTTCTCCAGCGTGCGCAGATTACGCTGAAGTTGCGCTGTCAGGCCTTCCAGCGCGGCGCGATAGAAATGGCCGCGGGTGGTATTGAGCGTCACGCCCTGCCAGCCTGCATTTTGGCAGGCAAGCAGATCGCACTGCATCCGCACGCCTTCCGCGCCAGCGGGAATAGCGCGCGCTTCGTCGATCAGCGTTTGCCATGGCGTTTCCGGCGTCCACAGCAGTTTTCGTACCCATTCGAGTACACCGGAGGCCAGCCACTGCATTCCGGGGTTATAAAGCCCCGACTGACTGTCCAGTTCACAGGTCGAGCCCGGATACTGACTGAGCAGCGAGGTATCCACCTGACCGCTGCGTACCATCAGAATCTCCCATGTTCCGGAGGAGAGCACCGGTTCACCTTGCTGCGCGCCAGCGCCGAATAACGCAAACTGAGTATCGTGTCCGGCAGAGATCACCGGCACACCCGCCGGGAGACCGAGTAGCCTGGCCGCGTCTGTCTGTAGCGTGCCTATCGGGGCGCCCGCTTCCACGATACGCGGGAACAGGCGGCGCGCCAGGCCCGTCGCCTGCAAGATTTCCGGACTAAAGTCGCGCTGATGGATATCCAGTAGCTGGCTGGTGCCTGCCATAGTGATATCGGTCGTAAACTCGCCGGTCAGACGGTGGTTAATCAGCGACGAGATAAACAGCCAGCAGTGAGCTTGTTCCAGCAGGCGCGGATGATTCTCTTTAAGCCAGACCAGTTTATACAGCGTGTTAAAGCTGAACGCGCCGACGCCGGAGAGCGTCTGCAATTGCCGGGGCGAGATAAAGCGCTCAATCGTTTCCATCACGGCAGCGGTTCGCGGGCATTTCCAACTGATGACCGGGTAGAGCAGTTTACCCTGCGCATCGACCAGCGCGCCATCGACGCCGAACGTAGTCACCGTAATACCGCGAACAACACACTCCGACAGGGCGCTGGAGAGTGACCTGCAGCAGTCGGCGAAACGTTGCAGGATGGCGTCCAGCGACCACTGATGCCAGGCGCTATTTTCTGCGGCAATGTCGCTGGCGTTAGTGGTTGAGGCGCGGGCGACAATTTTCCCCAGGCGATCAACGGCGATCGCCCGAACGTTAGTCGCACCGCAGTCGAGAACCAGGATAACGTCTTGTTTCATAGATAACTCCATAAACGCCGCCCGATGGCGCTACGCTTATCCGGCCTACGGTTCACGCGCCCGTAGGCCCGGTAAGCCTGCGCCACCGGGCTAAGCCGCATTAACGTTTATACAGCGGGCCATAATTCTGGCAGGCGCGATAATCCTGGCCTTCGATATCCATACCGTGAGCCGCCCAGGCGGAAGGACGGTAGATCTTCGCCTCCTCCACGTTGTGCATACATACCGGGATACGCAGCATCGCGGCGAGAGTAATAAAGTCCGCCCCTACATGGCCGATGGTGAGTACGCCGTGGTTAGCGCCCCAGTTCGCCATCACCGAATAGACATCGGTAAACGGGCCTTTGCCGGTAAGACGCGGCGCAAACCAGGTGGTAGGCCAGGTAGAGTTGGTGCGGGCATCAAGCTGATCGTGTATCGCTTTCGGCAGTTTGACGCTCCAGCCCTCGGCGATTTGCAGTACTGGCCCCAGGCCTTTGATGATATTCACGCGGGTCATGGTGAATGGCACGCCGCCTTCGGTCAGGAAACGGGATGAGTAGCCGCCGCCGCGGAAGTATTCGTGAATCGCCGGGCACCATTCAGTGGCCGCCAGACACGCATCCGCCTCTTGTTGGCTGATTTCCCAGTGTGGTTTCATGGTCGGCTTGCCTTCGCTGTCGCGCTGTTTACAGGCACCGTCCAGAGCGGCAGAACCGGAGTTAATCAGGTGAATAATGCCGTGTTCCGCCAGGCCGCTGAGCGCCTGGCCAGTGACGCGTTCTACGGCTTCCGGCGACCAGTAGGTTCGCACGTCGGCGAATATCTGCGCGGTACCGGTGAGTTGATGGCCAAACAGCATCGCTACGCCGTTCAGACTGTCATTTTCGGTGGCGACGACAAACGGTTCGCGTACGCCGTTCCAGTCAAAAGAGCTATTGAGCAGCGCTTCGGCGGTATCGCCGTTCGGGTATTGATCGGTCCAGTGGCGCTGGCCCTGGAAGCCGGCGGCAATAGCGTTGTAGCCCAGCGATTCTTCAACTAACCCTTTGTCCGCCAGCGTCTTGTTGCCCTGCATCATATCGCGAATACACATCGCCATCAGCAGGCTCTCTTTTAACACCGCACGGTTCTGGGCTTCATTGCGCTTATACTGCTGGGCGTTCTGATCTTCGCCGTAGCGGAAGTTTTTATCCGCCCACGCCAGCGCCATCTCCAGTTCGGCTTCATCATAAATTTTTTGATCAATACGGCGGCGCAGTTCGGTCATATCTACCGCTTGCACCTTCATGCCCAGCCAGGATTCAAAGAAGTTATGATCGACAATGGAACCCGCGATCCCCATCGACACGCCGCCGACGGAGAGGTAGCTTTTGCCTTTCATACTGGCTACCGCTAACCCTGCCCGCGCAAAACGCAGCAGTTTTTCTTCGACGTCGGCGGGAATGGAGGTATCGTCGGCATCCTGCACGTCATGGCCATAAATGGAGAACGCCGGAATGCCTTTCTGGCTGTGCGCCGCCAGCGCCGCGGCAAGGTAAACCGCCCCAGGACGCTCTGTGCCGTTAAAGCCCCAGATGGCTTTCGGACGCATCGGATCCATATCAATGGTTTCACTGCCATAGCACCAGCACGGCGTAACGGTAATGGTTACGCCCACGTTCTGGCTGCTGAATTTTTCTTCACAGGCGGCGGATTCCGCCATTCCGGCAATACAGGTATCCGCAATGACGCACTCCACCTGAGCCCCGCAGGCGTGGCGGATTTTCTCAGTGATGAGCGCCGCCGTCGCTTTCGCCATGTTCATGGTTTGTTCTTCGAGCGACTCGCGTACGCCCATACGACGTCCATCAATCACCGGGCGGATACCGATTTTCGGTAAGCTGATTTTTTTCATGACAGATTCCTCACGTTATTCGGATAAATGTTCAGTTTGTCGCCGCTTGTGAACGGAAACGGGCAAAAATGAAGATGACGGCAAAGCACAATGCCGGAACCAGTTCGGCGGTCGGGATTTTGCCTGCGGCGTCGCTAACGAAGCCCATTACTGGCGTGACAATACCGCCGCCAATGATGGTCATGACGATAAAAGACGAGCCGTACTTAGTGTCCTGTCCCAGATTTTTGATACCCAGCGAGAAGATGGTCGGGTACTGGATTGACATAAATGCGCTACACAACGTCAGCGCCAGCAGGCCGATATGTCCGCCGCTAAAGGCGGACATCAGACACAGGAGCATGGCAAACAGGGCGTAGGCGGCCAGCACTTTATGCGGCGCGAAGCGGCTGATAAGCCAGGTCCCGGTGAAACGGCCGATAAAGAAGCACACCATCGTGCCGGTCAGGTAGTTGGCGGCGAAACCGGGCGTCATTCCAGGGATCTCCTCAATGGCGTAGCGGATCAGATAGCTCCAGCAGGCGGTTTGCGCCCCCACGTAGCAGAACTGCGCCAGCACCGCCCAGCGCCAGTGGCGGATACGGATGAGTCGGGAGAGAGAAGATAAGAAAGAGCTTTGTTTAGCATCGCTATGATCGTCACTTTGCAGGGCCGGAAATTTGGTCAGCATAATCAGCAGCGCAACTACTAATACGATGGCGACGATAATCATGTATGGCGTTTGTACCGATAACACCAGGCTGTGTTTATAGGCGCTAAGCTGATCCGGCGTCATTTTATCAAGCGCTTCTTGCGATTGATGCGGCACGTTAGACAAAATAAGGCTTTGCCCAAACACAACGGCGATAATAGCGCCAAAGGAGTTAAAAGTTTGCGCCAGATTAAGCCGGAAATGTCCGCCGCTTTCTGGACCTAATACCGTAACAAAAGGGTTGGCTGCTGTTTCAAGGCAACCTAAACCGGCGGCGATGATAAACAGGCCAATTAAGAATAATGTGTAATTCATTATCTCGGCGGCAGGCCAGAATAATGCGGCGCCAACAGCATACAAAAAAAGCCCGGTGATAATCCCTGCTTTATAACTGAGTTTTTTCATCAAAATCCCAGCAGGAATTGGAATGACGAAATAACCGAAATAAAAGGCTGACTGAATAAGCCCGGCCTGAAAGTTAGTTAGCGTAAAAGCTTGTTGAAACTGCGGTAATAATATGTCATTCAGATTATTGGCGACGGCCCACAGAAAAAATAGCGAGCAAAGTAAGGCGAATGGAATAATGTAGCGCTTGCTCTTGCTTTGCTCTGCATCCACAGCACGAAAACTCTGCGTTTGTATTGTTGTGTTTCCCATAGCATCCTCATCGGTTCAGAAGCTTTTGCGTGCGGTCGGTTCTGGTCACCAGACCGTAAAATTAGGTGAGTTCGCTTTTCTTACCGGTAATAAATTGGCGTCCGGAATGAACTCATGGAGTCATTTTCAAATAAAAAAGGCCTTTTAATATGATGGCGGTCACATTTATACCTGAGAGCAGATCGTTCTGTGATTATCATCACTTTAATTTTCATAAAAAAATGACCGTTTGAGATGTTTAATTTAAAAAACCACAGACTGAATGCCCGAATTAAATTATTGCCACGAAAACGGGCAGGAGTAACTTATTCTTCATCTTTGCCCGTTTTAAAAAATATTATTAAGAGCGGGCATTTATCGGCGAGATAAACGGTAGTCGTCTGGTTTATCGTGACGAATTAATTGATGTGAATCACAAAATATCGTTATTTAAATTCCCTTCTCTTTATTCAGTATGATGATAGTTGCTAACTATTCGATTATTTCAACAGGACAGCAGCGCGATGCGAAAGGCGGTTTTGTTGTCTCATTTTGAATCACAGAGAGAGGTAAATAATGGAACGAAATAGACTGGCGCGGCAGATTATTGATACCTGTCTGGAAATGACGCGGTTAGGGTTAAATCAGGGGACGGCAGGTAACGTGAGCGTACGTTATCAGGGCGGATTGCTGATTACGCCGACGGGGATCCCCTACGAGAAGCTGACAGAGTCGCACATTGTCTTTATTGATGCAGACGGTCAGCATGAGCAGGGCAAACTGCCTTCCAGCGAGTGGCGTTTTCATATGGCGGCATACCAGACGCGCCCTGACGCCAATGCCGTGGTACATAACCACGCTGTCCATTGTACGGCAGTCTCGATCCTGAATCGCCCGATTCCGGCGATTCACTACATGATTGCCGCCGCGGGGGGAAACTCTATTCCCTGCGCGCCCTACGCCACTTTTGGCACCCGCGAACTTTCTGACCATGTTGCTGTGGCGCTTAAAAATCGTAAAGCGACGCTGTTACAGCATCACGGGCTTATCGCTTGTGAAGAAAATTTAGACAAAGCGTTGTGGCTGGCGCATGAAGTGGAAGTGCTGGCGCAGCTCTATTTAAGTACGCTGGCCATTGTCGATCCGGTACCGGTACTGGATGACGAGGCGATCGCTATCGTACTGGAGAAATTTAAAACTTACGGATTACGTATTGAAGAGTGATGTAAGGAGACAGGCGATGGCGAACAGAATGATTCTGAATGAAACGGCATGGTTTGGCCGGGGAGCGGTGGACGCATTAACCGATGAGGTGACGCGCCGCGGTTATCATAAAGCGCTGATTGTTACCGATAAAACGCTGGTGCAATGCGGTGTGGTCGATAAAGTGACAAGCAGAATGGATGCCGCAGGGCTGGCGTGGGAAATCTATGCGGGCGTGATCCCTAATCCTACGATTTCCGTTGTCCAGGAAGGGCTTAAGGTCTTTACCCAAAGCGGTGCGGACTATCTCATCGCCATTGGCGGCGGTTCTCCGCAGGATACCTGCAAAGCGATCGGTATTATCAGTAACAATCCGGAATTTGCCGATGTGCGCAGTCTGGAAGGGCTATCGCCGACCCGTAAACCCAGCGTGCCGATTATGGCGATCCCGACAACGGCGGGAACCGCGGCGGAAGTCACTATCAATTATGTGATTACCGATGAAGAGAAACGGCGCAAATTCGTTTGTGTCGATCCACATGATATTCCGCAGGCGGCATTTATCGATGCCGATATGATGGACGGTATGCCGCCCGCGCTGAAAGCGGCAACGGGCGTGGATGCGCTAACCCATGCTATTGAAGGCTATATTACCCGGGCCGCATGGGCGCTGACGGATGCATTACATATCAAAGCCATTGAGATTATTGCTGGCGCGCTGCGCGGCGCCGTGGCCGGAGAAAAAGAGGCCTGTGAGGCGATGGCGCTGGGGCAATACGTTGCCGGGATGGGGTTTTCCAATGTGGGGCTGGGGCTGGTACATGGGATGGCGCATCCGTTGGGCGCGTTTTACAACACGCCGCACGGCGTCGCGAATGCTATTTTGCTTCCGCATGTGATGCGTTTCAATGCCGGGTCTACCAACGAGAAATTCCGTGATATCGCCCGGGCGATGGGGGGGAAGGTAGAAGGATTGAGTCTTGAAGAGGCGCGTAATGCCGCAGTGGAAGCCGTATTTGCGTTAAATCGCGATGTGGGAATTCCGCTGCATTTGCGTGATGTCGGCGTTCGAAAAGAGGATATCCCGGCGCTGGCGCAGGCGGCGTTCGATGATGTCTGTACGGGCGGCAATCCGCGTGAAGCGAGTCTGGCGGACATTGTCGAACTGTATCATATCGCCTGGTAATTTTGCCGGATGGCGCTGCGCTTATCCGCTCTACATTTCGTGCAGTCCTGTAGGCAGGATAAGGCGTTCACGCCGCCATCCGGCAACAAAACTACCGTACCAGCCGTAGCTGCTGTAAGTTTCCGTCGATATGTAAATCGGTTTGCAGACGGGCAATATCGCGGCAAAGAAATGCCATTTCTTTATGCGTCTCAAGCTTTTTGCGCCACTTTTCCGGCACCTCGTCCAGATGGGCGTAAATTCCCTCCAGATTTTGAAACTGAATCAATAGCTGGGTCGCGCTTTTAGAGCCGATACCGGCAACGCCGGGAACTTTCGAACTGCTGATTCCTGCCAGACCCCAGTAATCCGGCAACTGCCGGGGAAGTACGCCAAACTCTTTTTCAATAAACGGCGCGTCCAGCCAGCGTTTCTGGAAGTAGTCGCGAATGCGCAATCCCGGAGAGAGCAACTGGCAATAGCCTTTATCGGTTGACACAATGGTTGCCTGGTGTCCGGCTTCGGTAACTTTTAGCGCCAGCGTCGCCGCCAGATCGTCCGCTTCGTTACCATCTGATGCCCAACAGCGTACGCCGCGCTGTTCAAACGCGGCGCGTAGGGCGGGCATTTCATTATGTAAATCGTCAGGCATCGGCGGACGTCCTGCTTTGTAGTCCGGCAAACGCTGATGACGCCAGCCGCTGCTGCGCGCGTCGTCATCAAATACCGCTACGGCATGGGTTGGCTGGCTGTGAATAATCAATTGATCGAGCGCGTGTTGGCAGGTTTCCACACAGGGCGATCCCTGAACGGCGTGAATACGGCGAATCAAATTGAGCGCGTCGACGATAAGCAGATGAGCAGCCACGGTGTTCTCCCTTACAAACCTGCGCGTAGGGTAACATTCACGGCGGGGGGAGGCGAGCATTGCGAAATAGCGCTATCTGTAGGCCTGATAAGCGAAGCGCCATCAGGCAACAAAAGCCGGATGGCGGCGAGCGCCTTATCCGGCCTACAGATCCTAAAATGTGCTGAGAATTAATCGCAGGTAACGATCTTCATCGCCAGGCCGCCGCGCGAAGTTTCGCGGTACTTAGCGTTCATGTCTTTACCGGTTTCGTACATGGTCTCAATCACTTTATCGAGGCATACACGCGGTTCGCTGGTACGGCGTAGCGCCATACGCGCGGCGTTGACCGCTTTGACTGAAGCAATCGCGTTACGCTCAATGCAGGGAACCTGTACCTGGCCGGCAACCGGATCGCAAGTTAACCCCAGATTATGCTCCATGGCGATTTCTGCGGCGATACACACCTGCGCCGGACTACCGCCCAGCAGCTCGGCCAGACCCGCTGCCGCCATGGAACAGGCCACGCCGACCTCTCCCTGACAACCCACTTCGGCGCCGGAAATAGAGGCGTTCATCTTATACAGCGAGCCAATCGCGCTGGCGACCAGCATATAGCGAGCAAGTGAGTTAGCATTTACTTCGCGGATAAACTTGTCATAGTACGCCAGCACCGCCGGCACAATACCACATGCGCCGTTAGTCGGCGCAGTGACTACTCGTCCGCCTGCGGCATTCTCTTCGTTCACTGCCAGCGCGAACATATTGATCCAGTCGACGACCGCCATCGGATCGGTGGTGGTCTTATCCTGACTGACCAGCACCCGACGCAGCGCCGCCGCGCGACGCGGAACGCGCAGTTTGCCCGGCAATACGCCCTCAGTGGTGATACCGCGCTCAATACCGCTGCGCATCACCTCCCAGACCCTGGCGAAATGCTGCTCCAGCGCTTCTTTACTGTGCAGGGCCAGTTCGTTTTGCATCATCAGACCGGAGAGCGACAGACCCGTCTCCTGGCAGTGGCGCTGTAAATCCGCGGCGGTTTTGTAAGGGTACGGTACGTTAACGGGTTCGCTATTCGTCAAACCAAAGTGCTCTTCATCGACGATAAAGCCGCCGCCAATGGAGTAGTAGGTTTGGCTGTAGAGCACCTTATCGCCCGCCAGCGCGGTAATACGCATCCCGTTTTCATGCAGAGACAGGTTGTCGGCGTGGAAATTCATGCACTTATCGACCGGAAATTCGACTTCATGCTGCCCATTGGCCAGTAGTAAACGCCCATGGGTGTTCACATCCTGGATAAAGGACGGAATGGCGTCGATATCGACGGTGTCCGGCAGATTCCCCGCCAGGCCCATAATAATGGCGATATCAGTGTGGTGGCCTTTACCCGTCAATGACAGAGAGCCGTAGACATCCACCACGACGCGGGTGACATCTGTAAGGATATGGCGGGCAATCAGATCGTCCGTGAACTGCTTGCCTGCTTTCATTGGTCCGACGGTGTGAGAACTGGAAGGGCCAATGCCGATTTTAAAAATATCGAATACGCTAATCATAGGGCATCCATTGCGGTTGTATCATAGAGAAGCGCCGCGGTAAGCGGCGCTAAAGGACTTAGCTGAACAGTGAGTAGAAAATAGCGGAGATGGCAATCAGGCCCATAATCACAACGAATACGTTGCTGATATGACCGCTGTACTTACGCATTGCCGGTACTTTCTGGATGGCATACATCGGCATCAGGAACAGAATCATCGCGATGATCGGGCCGCCCAGGGTTTCAATCATGCCCAGGATGCTGGGGTTCAGCGTCGCCACAATCCAGGTGGTGACCAGCATGAACAGCGCGGTAATTTTATTCAGTTTGTTGATTTCGATGGATTTACCTTTACCACGCAGCGATTTAATCACCATCCCGTTAAAGCCTTCACGCGCGCCCAGGTAGTGGCCGAGGAAGGATTTGGTGATAGCAATCATCGCAATGATCGGCGCCATCCAGGCGATGATCGGCGCGTTAAAGTGGTTCGCCAGGTAAGACAGAATCGAGATGTTCTGCTCTTTTGCCGCTGCCAGATCTGCCGGCGTCAGGCTCAGCACGCAGCTGAAGACGAAGAACATCACGGTCAGCACCATCATGATGTGGGCGAAGGCCAGAATTTTAGAACATTTCTTCTCTGCGCCTTCACCGTACTCTTCACGCTTCGCAACCGCGAAGGAGGAGATGATCGGGGAGTGGTTGAAAGAGAAAACCATCACCGGAATCGCCAGCCACAGCGTCATCCACAGACCGTTACCGGTAGACGCGGCGGAATCAAAGGACAGCGTTTCCAGCACCGCGCCGTTCCACTGCGGGATCAGGTACAAGGCCAGCAGCATCAGCGCCGCAACGAACGGGAATACCAGGATACTCATCGCCTTAACGATCATTTGTTCGCCGAAGCGCACGATGGTCATCATGCCAACAATCAGGATCAGGGAAAGAATCGCCCGCGGCGGCGGATTAATCGCTAACTGGTGGGTCAGGAAGCTTTCAACCGTGTTGGTGATTGCTACGCTGTAAACCAGCAGGATGGGGTAAATCGCGAAGAAGTAGAGCAGGGTAATCAGTTTACCTGCGCCAATACCGAAGTGTTCCTCAACGACTTCAGTGATGTCTTCACCCGGATTTTTACCGGACAGCACGAAGCGGGTTAAACCACGGTGTGCGAAAAAGGTCATCGGGAAAGCGAGAATCGCCATGATGATAAGCGGAATCATGCCGCCGACGCCTGCGTTGATCGGCAGGAACAGAACGCCCGCGCCGATAGCCGTGCCGTAAAGGCCCAGCATCCACATGGTATCCGTTTTGCGCCATGCGCTTCGAGAGTCAATCGAAGCAATAGTGCTGGTCTGAGTGGTTTCCATCTATTTCTCCTGGAGGATGCTAAAAATCAGGTTGCTGGTCTAATCCAATGAAAAAAGACCTGATCGTAAAATGAAATCTGCTTAGGGACGCTTTTTATATAATTTTTCGCCGTAATAATTTTCGGGCGGAAAGATACATTTAAGTGATGAATCTATCAGTGATCCCGATCTCAAATGCAATAATCCGCTTCTTACATGGATAAATTTGGACCATTAATCTATTAAAAAAACGTCATAACGAATTTCCGGGCGCGAAGGCTACCATTAACGATATAAGGCCGGAAAGATTGGGGCGCAAGATACGGAGGTTTGACTATAAAAATCAAGGTTTTTAGTGGATTCTGGCGAAGAATGAGAGTTTTAACCGATAAATCACGGTAAAAGGAGTCAAGTAAACGTTTGCCTGGCAATCTATTTATGGTGAATTATAAATGGTGTTTATAGAACAGTGCGGGCTATGCCTCTGATGATCATCATAAAAAATGAAGGCATACGTTAATTGCCATACCGCAATGAAAGGAATGGGGGAAGCGCCCGGCTGCTGGCGGCAACCGGGCTTAAGCGCTAAGCGCAGATCTCGTAACAGGGGATGTAGGCGGAACCCGGCAATTTCATACGATGCTGCGCGACGAAACCCTGCAGCAGATCGTCCATGCGACGCATCATCTCTCGATCGCCGTGGATTTTATACGGACCATTAGCTTCAATGGCGCGTATCCCGACCTCCTTCACGTTCCCCGCGACAATACCGGAGAAGGCGCGCCGCAGATCCGCCGCCAGAATCTCAACCGGCTGATCCGGGTACAGTTTCAGGTTGGCCATATTCTCATGCGACGGCTCAAACGGCACCTGAAGATCCGGTGCAATGCGCATCGACCAGTTAAAACTATAGGCGTCGCCGGTATCGCGGCGATTCTCTTTCACTTGCGGCATCGCTTTCTTCATCAGCCGCGCTACCTCCGCCGCATCGTCAATGATGATGCGGTAATGACGGCGGGCCGCTTCGCCCAGCGTATGGGTAATAAACTCATCCAGCACGCGGAAGTAATCGGCGCTCTCTTTTGGTCCGGTCAGGATCAGCGGCAGCACCTGATTTTTATTGGCTGGATTCATCAGAATACCCAGCAAATAAAGCAGCTCTTCCGCCGTACCTACGCCGCCCGGGAAGATGATGATACCGTGTGCGATACGGACGAACGCTTCCAGGCGTTTCTCGATATCCGGCATGATGATCAGTTCGTTCACCAGCGGATTAGGCGGTTCAGCCGCAATAATGGAAGGTTCAGTCATGCCGATAAAGCGGCTGTCTTTATAACGCTGCTGCGCGTGACCGACCGCCGCGCCCTTCATGGGGGCTTCCATCGCCCCCGGGCCGCAGCCGGTGCAGATGTTCAGCTCGCGTAATCCCAACTGCGTGCCGACGCGACGGGCATACAGGTACTCGTTTTCGTTAATTGAGTGGCCGCCCCAGCATACCACCATGTTTGGCGCTTCGCCGACGTGCAGCGCCCTGGCGTTGCGCAAAATGGAGAACACCAGATTAGTGATATGTGTTGAGCTTTCAAGATCCAGATGCTGGAAACGACCGGCATTATGGATCTGCCCATTCACAAAGAGAATGTCGCGCAGCACCGCGAACAGATTAGCCTGTAGCGCACGAATAATCCGCCCGTCAACAAAGGCGTCTTCAGGCGGATTAATCAATTCCAGCTTCACGCCGCGCTCGCGGCGCAGTACGTTAATATCGAAATTTTCAAAGCGGGACAGCAGCTCTTTGCTGTTGTCGGTCAGGCTGCCGGAGTTAAGAACGGCAAGTGAACAGTTACGAAACAGTTGATACAGGTCGCTACTGGCCGTGCGTTTCAGCATGTCCACTTCCAGTTGCGACAACATATCCATTGAGCCAAGCGGGCTAATATGTGTAATCAAGTAAACTCCTTATGGGACGCAACACGTCATTCCCTGTTGATTACAATAGCCCTGGCTGATGACCTTTCACAACCTTACATGCGCAATCCGGCCGCAGAATTGACAAAAAAATTACTGTCGCGCCAGCCTGCCCGTGGCGGGCACAAAATCGGTATTGCTGCGCCAGGGATTAATGTCCAGCCCGCCGCGGCGGGTATAGCGCGCATAAACGCTTAACGTTTCCGGCTGGCAGAGGCGCAGAATGTCATTGAAAATACGCTCTACGCACTGCTCGTGAAATTCATTATGGTGACGGAAGGAGACCAGATAACGCAGCAGTTTTTCCCTGTCGATTTTGCGCCCGCGATACTGAATTTGTATCGAGCCCCAGTCCGGTTGGTGGGTGATTAGGCAGTTGGATTTCAACAGATGACTGACCAGCGTCTCCTCTACTTGCTTCTCGCCGCTGACCGCATGTTGCAGATAGTCGGTAGTAAACTGGTAGTTGTCGATACTGATATCCTGATCGTCAATACAGGCGCCGTGGAAATGGGCGACAGGCTGTCCTTCCAGCTCATCAAGACGATGAAGCCTCACGCTAACGTTGCCCTGTGCGCAGGCGCGCAGATCGCGCTCCAGCGTCTGGCGCACCGTCTCCCAGGTGTCAAAGCGCGTCTGGTTAAAGCTGTTCAGATACAGTTTAAAGCTTTTGGATTCGATTAAATTAACGCTGGTGTAATCCAGTTCGACATGCCCGACGGCGACCTGCGGAAGACCCTGGCTGTTAAGCCAGGAAAGTTCATACAACGTCCAGATATCCGCGCCGTGGAACGGCAAATTATCGGCTGTTAATCCGAGCGGGTCGCGATTCAAACTGCGCGGTACGCCCTGCAGCAGGCTGGCGTCATAATTGTCCCGGTAATCCGTTGATTTTCCGAGAGTCAGGCCATCGAGAGCCTGATGGTTTTCATAAGAAGACATGTTTCACCGTCATAAACCAGATACACTATGCGTCAAGTGTATCCTGGCTTTTATGAAGAGAGAAACTGGTGGACGAACTGACAGCGCAGGCGTTAAAAGCCTTTACGACGCGTTACTGTGACGCGTGGCAAGAAAAACACGGTAGCTGGCCGTTGAGCGAAGAACTGTATGGCGTACCTTCTCCGTGCATTATTTCTTCAACCCGCAATGCCGTTTACTGGCAGCCGCAACCTTTTGAAGGCGAAGAAAATGTAAACGCGGTTGAACGCGCCTTTGATATTATGGTACAACCTGCGCTCCACGCGTTTTACACCACGCAGTTTGCTGGCGACATGCCAGCGCAGTTTGCGGATGAAAAGCTTACGCTACTGCAAACCTGGAGTCAGGATGACTTTCGGCGCGTGCAGGAAAATCTGATAGGCCATCTGGTCACGCAAAAGCGGCTCAAGCTTCCTCCCACGCTTTTTATTGCGACGCAGGAAAATGAGCTTGAGGTCATTTCGGTCTGTAATCTGTCCGGCGAAGTGATTAAAGAAACGCTGGGCACCCGCAATCGTACCGTTCTTGCCGCAACGCTTGCGGAATTTCTTACGCAACTTAATCCTCTTCTGTAATCGTTTGCCCTAACGGGTGTGAGAGATCTCTTACAAAGTCTGTAGGAGATCGCCAGGATATCAGCGGGTACTGAGTCCCGTCTTTTTGTATAAGTCCATATAAAACAACCTATTAAAATGTTCTTACGCACTTTCATATGAAAATTTACTTAAGGTATTGTCTGTAAGCGTCTTGTAAGACAAGGTGAAACAGGCGATTCTATCTTCGTCGACAGGGAGTCGTACAACGAAGCGAACGTCAGGATGATGACGCTTCAGCAGGACACGCCAGGATGGTGTTACAAGGAAAGGCTTCAGGATGAAGCAAAGTGGAAAGCGCAGGATGCGTTAAAGGACACCTCCAGGACGGAGAACGAGAGCCGATCAGGATGTTTGGCGGGTCTGGATGACCAGGGACGCTTCAGGATGAAGCTATCACATCGGGGCGATGTGCGCAGGATGCAAACGTTCAGGATGAACAGGCCGTAAGGTCACAGGAAAAGTTGTCACGGATGAGCAGGGAGCATGAAAAGTAGCTGGAATGCTGCGAAACGAACCGGGAGCACTGTTTACACAGTGCTCCCTTTTTTTTGTTATTCTGCGCGCCAGATTTTCATCATTGAGGTTTTTAACATGACGACTCATGACCGTGTGCGTCAGCAGTTACATGCGCTTGAAACGCTGCTGCGCGAGCATCGCCACTGGCGGCTGGATGCGCCGCAGGCGCACCTGTTTACCAGCACTCAACCATTTTTTATGGATACCATGGAACCGCTGGAATGGCTGCAATGGGTATTGATCCCACGTATGCATACCCTACTTGATAATGCGCAGCCGCTGCCCGAAGCGTTCGCCGTCGCCCCTTATTATGAAATGGCGCTGGCGGCGGATCATCCGCAGCGGGAGGCGATCCTGGCGGTTTTGCAGGATCTGGATGCTCTATTCGTTCGCGATAAATCCTGATGCTGGAGATCCTCTATCAAGACCCGTGGCTGGTTGCCGTGAATAAACCCGCAGGTTGGCTTGTTCACCGGAGCTGGCTGGATCGCGACGAAAAAGTCGTGGTCATGCAAACGGTGCGCGACCAAATCGGCCAGCATGTTTTTACCGCCCACCGTCTCGACAGACCCACGTCGGGCGTACTGTTAATGGGGCTGTCCAGCGAAGCGGGGCGCCGCCTGGCGCAGCAGTTCGAGCAGCACCACATCCGTAAACGCTACCATGCCATTGTGCGCGGCTGGCTGATGGATGACGCAGTACTGGATTATCCGCTGGTGGAAGAGCGCGATAAAATTGCCGATAAATTCGCCCGCGAAGATAAAGCGCCCCAGCCGGCTGTAACGCAGTATCATGGACTGGCGACAGTCGAAATGGCGGTGCCGACCGGGCGTTATCCCACCACGCGTTATGGACTGGTTGAGCTGGAACCAAAAACGGGACGCAAGCACCAGCTCCGTCGTCATCTGGCGCATCTGCGTCATCCTATCATCGGCGACAGTAAACATGGCGATTTGCGACAAAACCGCAGCGCGGCGGAGCATTTTGCCTGTCGTCGCCTGATGCTTCATGCCAGCCGGCTTGAACTGACGCACCCCTTCACCGGACAGCCGTTGATGATTCAGGCCGGGTTGGATGAAACCTGGATGCAGGCGCTGACACAGTTTGGCTGGCGTGGACTTCTCCCTGACAATGAAAGGGTTGAGTTTACGGCGGCGTCCCGGCAGGATGAGACTCATCAGGCATAATTCAGGGAGATACGCATAATGGCGGAAATTGGTATTTTTGTCGGGACCATGTATGGCAACTCACTGCTGGTGGCGGAAGAAGCGGAGGCGATCCTCGCCAGACAGGGCCACAGCGCGACCGTGTTTGAAGATCCTGAACTGTCCGACTGGCAGCAATATCAGGATAAGGTAGCGCTGGTCGTTACCTCGACGACCGGGCAGGGCGATCTACCGGATAGCATTGCGCCGCTCTTTCACGGCATTAAAGATACAGTCGGTTTTCAACCAAACCTGCGTTACGGGGTGATTGCGCTAGGTGATAGCAGCTACCCCAATTTCTGTAATGGCGGCAAACAGTTTGATGCCCTGTTGCAGGAGCAAAGCGCGCAGCGGGTGGGGGAGATGTTATTCATTGACGCCAGCGAACATCCGGAGCCGGAGAGCCAGTCCAATCCCTGGGTTGAAAACTGGGGAACTTTACTTTCCTGAGGTAAATCCCTCCCCCCTACGGGAGGGTACCTTTTCGTTTGCTTGCATTGCCAGTAAGCAAATAACGACCTGTACGCAGTGTAAAGTAACTGAATCGTGTTAGCTTTGTGCATATGCCCGTAAAAGCGGCAGTTTTTTACGGGCGTTTTCATGTAATCAAGCGACCTGTTTCACATTCTTCTCTTTTTATTCCTCCTGCGTTGACGCCTGACGCCTTCTGATTTCATTTCCGTGAAGTGGCTTCCACTGTCCTGGGCTTTTGCCATAAACAGGCGTAATTCATCGCCAAAATACTGTGTTGTTGCACGGTGAGTGTGTGTGGCGCGCTTTTTATACTTTTCCTGCCAGTGAATAAAAGCATGCAGCGTGCAAAGCAAACGACCTAATAAAAGCTGCAACAAGGAAACGTTATCTCTGATTCCCTACCGGTTGTGCAGTTCAGAGTGAGCGTAGCTAACGCGAAATTTCAGGAGTGCAACAATGAGTTCATTAAGTCATGCGGCGAGCAGTGCGGAGAAACGCACGAACGCCCGCTATTGGATAGTGGTGATGCTGTTTATCGTCACATCCTTCAACTACGGCGACCGCGCCACATTGTCCATTGCCGGTTCAGAAATGGCCAAAGATATCGGCCTTGATCCGGTAGGCATGGGCTACGTCTTTTCTGCTTTTTCATGGGCCTATGTTATCGGGCAGATCCCGGGCGGTTGGCTGCTGGACCGCTTTGGTTCCAAACGCGTCTATTTCTGGTCTATTTTCATTTGGTCAGTCTTCACCCTGTTGCAGGGTTTTGTCGATACCTTTAGTGGTTTCGGCATTATTGTCGCCCTCTTTACGCTTCGTTTCCTGGTCGGTCTGGCGGAATCGCCTTCTTTTCCGGGCAACAGTCGCATCGTTGCGGCCTGGTTCCCGGCGCAGGAGAGGGGAACGGCGGTGGCCATCTTTAACTCCGCGCAATACTTTGCCACGGTTATTTTCGCGCCAATTATGGGCTGGCTGACGCACGAAGTGGGCTGGTCGCATGTCTTCTTCTTTATGGGCGGGTTAGGGATCATCATCAGCTTTATCTGGATGAAAGTTATCCATGAACCAAATAACCATCCGGGCGTAAATAAGAAAGAATTGGAGTACATCGCAGAAGGCGGCGCGCTGATCAATATGGATCAGAAAGACACGAAAGCGAAAGTACCGTTTAGCGTCAAATGGGGCCAGATCAAACAGCTGCTGGGCTCTCGTATGATGATTGGCGTTTACATCGGCCAGTACTGCATTAACGCATTGACCTATTTCTTTATTACCTGGTTCCCGGTCTATTTGGTCCAGGCGCGCGGCATGTCGATTCTCAAAGCGGGCTTTGTCGCCTCGGTTCCTGCGGTCTGCGGCTTTATCGGCGGCGTGTTGGGCGGCATCATTTCCGACTGGCTGATGCGTCGTACTGGCTCCCTGAATATCGCGCGCAAGACGCCGATTGTGCTGGGGATGTTGCTGTCAATGGTTATGGTGTTCTGTAACTATGTGAACGTGGAATGGATGATCATCGGCTTTATGGCGTTGGCTTTCTTCGGTAAAGGTATCGGCGCGTTGGGCTGGGCAGTAATGGCGGATACCGCGCCGAAAGAGATCAGCGGTCTTTCCGGCGGCTTGTTTAATATGTTCGGCAATATTTCCGGTATTGTGACGCCAATCGCGATTGGTTACATCGTTGGCACCACCGGTTCCTTCAACGGCGCGTTGATCTATGTCGGCGTTCATGCCCTGGTGGCCATTATCAGCTATCTGGTGCTGGTAGGCGATATTAAGCGTATTGAACTGAAACCTGCCGCAGGACAATTATCATGACAACGCAATCCAGTCCCGTTATTACGGACATGAAGGTCATTCCGGTTGCCGGACATGACAGTATGTTACTCAACATCGGCGGCGCGCATAACGCCTGGTTCACCCGTAACATCGTCGTCCTCACCGATAACGCCGGGCATACTGGCGTCGGCGAGGCGCCGGGCGGAGAAGTGATTTATCAGACGCTGGTCGATGCTATTCCGATGGTATTAGGCCAGGAAGTCGCCCGCCTGAACAAAGTGGTGCAGCAGGTGCATAAAGGCAACCAGGCCGCTGATTTTGACACCTTTGGTAAAGGCGCATGGACGTTTGAACTGCGGGTTAACGCGGTGGCAGCTTTGGAAGCGGCGCTGCTTGATCTACTGGGACAGGCGCTTAATGTGCCGGTCTGTGAGCTGTTAGGACCTGGTAAACAGCGCGATGCCGTCACCGTGTTGGGCTATCTCTTCTATATTGGCGATCGCACTAAAACCGATCTGCCGTATCTGGAAAGCACGCCGGGCAGTCATGAATGGTATCGCCTGCGCCATCAGGAAGCGCTGAACAGCGACGCAGTCGTGCGGCTGGCGGAAGCGTCTCAGGATCGCTACGGCTTTAAAGATTTTAAACTTAAGGGCGGCGTGCTGCCGGGCGAACAAGAGATTGATACCGTTCGCGCGCTAAAAAAACGCTTCCCGGACGCGCGTATTACCGTAGATCCGAACGGCGCCTGGCTACTGGATGAAGCCATTGCGTTGTGCAAAGGGCTGAATGATGTACTGGCCTACGCGGAAGATCCGTGTGGCGCGGAGCAAGGATTCTCTGGTCGTGAGGTCATGGCGGAGTTCCGCCGCGCGACAGGACTGCCGGTGGCGACCAATATGATTGCCACCAACTGGCGTGAAATGGGACACGCGGTGATGCTCAACGCGGTAGACATTCCTCTTGCCGACCCGCATTTTTGGACTCTCACCGGCGCCGTTCGCGTGGCGCAACTGTGCGATGACTGGGGGCTAACCTGGGGCTGCCATTCGAATAACCATTTTGATATTTCACTGGCGATGTTTACCCATGTTGGCGCGGCGGCGCCAGGCAAACCCACCGCTATTGATACGCACTGGATCTGGCAGGAGGGCGATTGCCGCCTGACTAAAAATCCGCTGGAAATTAAAAACGGCAAAATTGCCGTTCCGGATGCGCCAGGACTGGGCGTGGAGCTTGACTGGGAACAGGTGCGAAAAGCGCATGACGCGTATAAAACGCTGCCAGGTGGCGCGCGTAATGATGCAGGCCCAATGCAATACCTGATCCCCGGCTGGACTTTTGACCGCAAACGCCCTGTTTTTGGTCGTCACTAATTCTGAATAAGGACACAGTTATGAGTACTCAATTTACGACGCCTGTAGTGACTGAAATGCAGGTTATCCCGGTTGCGGGTCATGACAGTATGCTGATGAACCTGAGCGGCGCGCACGCCCCGTTCTTTACGCGCAACATCGTCATTATTAAAGATAACTCCGGTCATACCGGGGTTGGCGAGATTCCGGGCGGCGAAAAAATTCGCAAAACGCTGGAAGATGCGATCCCACTGGTGGTGGGAAAAACGCTGGGTGAATATAAAAATGTCCTGACCGCCGTTCGCAACCAGTTTGCCGATCGCGATGCGGGCGGACGCGGTTTACAAACGTTCGATCTCCGTACCACTATCCATGTGGTGACTGGCATTGAAGCGGCAATGCTTGACCTTTTGGGCCAACACCTGGGCGTCAACGTCGCTTCGCTGTTAGGCGACGGTCAGCAGCGCAGCGAAGTCGAAATGCTGGGTTATCTGTTCTTTGTCGGCAATCGCAAGGCTACGCCGCTGCCGTATCAGAGCCAGCCGGATGAGCAATGCGACTGGTATCGTCTGCGCCATGAAGAGGCGATGACGCCGGAAACGGTAGTGCGCCTGGCGGAAGCCGCCTATGAAAAATACGGCTTCAACGACTTCAAACTGAAAGGCGGCGTGCTGGCGGGCGAAGAAGAGGCCGAGTCAATCGTGGCGCTGGCGAAACGTTTCCCACAAGCGCGCGTCACGCTCGATCCAAACGGTGCCTGGTCGCTGAACGAAGCGATCAGCATTGGTAAATACCTGAAAGGTTCTCTGGCCTATGCAGAAGATCCGTGCGGCGCGGAACAGGGTTTTTCCGGACGTGAAGTGATGGCGGAATTCCGTCGCGCGACCGGATTACCGACGGCCACCAATATGATAGCGACCGACTGGCGTCAAATGGGGCATACGCTGTCGCTGCAATCCGTCGATATCCCGCTGGCGGACCCGCACTTCTGGACTATGCAAGGCTCTGTACGCGTGGCGCAAATGTGTCATGAGTTCGGTCTGACCTGGGGATCGCACTCTAACAACCACTTTGATATTTCGTTGGCGATGTTTACCCATGTTGCCGCGGCGGCGCCGGGCAAGATCACCGCGATCGATACCCACTGGATCTGGCAGGAAGGCAACCAACGTCTGACTAAAGAACCGTTTGAAATTAAAGGCGGCATGGTGCAAGTGCCGACCAAACCGGGTCTGGGCGTTGAGCTCGATATGGATCAGGTGATGAAAGCGCATGAGCTCTATCAAAAACATGGCTTAGGCGCGCGTGACGACGCGATGGGAATGCAGTACTTAATTCCTGGCTGGACGTTTGATAATAAGCGTCCTTGCATGGTGCGTTAAGTCAGAGCCGGTTCCGTAAGGAACCGGTCCTTCTCTGGGTGTATGCTTAACAGGATCAACATGCGTAAGGACGACTTATGAAAATAGTGATCGCACCAGACTCGTATAAGGAAAGTTTGAGTGCTCTTGAGGTAGCGACCGCCATTGAACAAGGATTTCGCGAGATCTGGCCTGACGCCGATTACCTGAAATTGCCGCTGGCTGATGGCGGAGAAGGTACTGTCGAAGCGATGGTTGAAGCGACGGCGGGTCGAATCGTGCATGTTGAGGTCACCGGGCCGTTGGGGCATCGCGTCAATGCGTTTTATGGGCTTTCCGGCGATGCGCGTTCCGCGTTCATTGAAATGGCGGCCGCCAGCGGGCTGGAGCAGGTGCCGCCCGCGCAACGCGATCCGTTGAAGACCACGTCATGGGGAACCGGCGAGCTGATCCGTCATGCGCTGGATGCGGGCGTTGAGCATATCATTATTGGTATCGGCGGTAGCGCCACCAACGATGGCGGCGCGGGGATGGTACAGGCGCTGGGGGCCAGGCTACGGGATGCGCAGGGCAATGATATTGCGCAAGGCGGCATTGGGCTGGAAACACTCGCCAGCATTGATATCAGCGGCCTGGATAAGCGTTTGTCGGCGTGCCATATAGAGGTCGCCTGCGATGTCACGAATCCCCTTACCGGCAAAGAGGGCGCGTCTGCGGTTTTTGGTCCGCAAAAAGGGGCGACGCCGGAAATGATTGAACGCCTGGAGACGGCATTGACTCGCTATGCGCATTTGATTGCTCGCGATCTGCATGTCGATGTGTTGGATCTGGCAGGCGGCGGCGCGGCAGGCGGCATGGGGGCGGCGTTATACGCGTTTTGCGGCGCGCAGCTACGGCGTGGTATTGAGATTGTCACCGATGCGCTTCATCTGGAAGCGTGTCTTGCGGATGCCGATTTAGTCATCACCGGCGAGGGCCGCATCGACAGTCAGACCATTCACGGTAAAGTCCCTATTGGCGTGGCAAACATCGCCAAACGGTATAACAAGCCGGTAATTGGTATTGCGGGTAGCCTGACGGCGGACGTTGGCGTGGTTCATGAACATGGGCTTGATGCCGTTTTCAGCGTGATTTATACCATCTGCACGCTGGAGGACGCTCTGAAGAATGCGAGTGAAAACGTACGAATGACCGCGCGCAACGTGGCTGCAACGCTGAAAGCGGGGCAACAGTTACGCTGAGTTGTAGGCCGGATAAGGCGGTCATGCCGCCATCCGGCGAATATCAGCCCAATATCTTCTTCGCTTCACGCGCGACATTATCCATCTCATCCAGCAGCTCCAGAAACTCAGGCTCCAGCTCCTCTTCGTGGACGCCGCTGCGAAGCTGTTGCTCAATAAGCTGGCAAAGGTTCTTCATCCGCGGTACGCCGCTATAGCCGCAGCTCCCGTGTAGCTTATGGATCAGATCGACCAGACCGTTGGGGTTTTCTCCCACCAGTTGTTCTTCAATTTTGTTGCGCACTTCCGGCAGAAAATCAATCAGCATTTGCAGCATATCCCGTGCCAGATCGGGCTTACCGGCAGCCTGGCGGAGCGCAAGCTGCCAGTCGAGTGTCGCATTCGGATTGAAGATAAACTCAGCCGGTTCCGGCGCCATCAGACGCGCTGCTACGTTGGCGCCGGGTTTATAGCGCAGCAACAGATTATGCAACTTCTCTTCTTCTATCGGTTTAGCCAGATAGTCGTTCATGCCCGCGCTGAGCAACTTCTCTTTTTGCCCGGCCATCGCATGTGCCGTAACGGCAATAACCGGTGTTTGCTGCTGATGAGGAAGCTGGTGAATCAATTCGCAGGCGCGTATGCCGTCCATATCCGGCATCTGAATATCCATCAAAATCAGATCAAACTGCATTTGTTTCGCCCGATCCACCGCCTGATGTCCGCTATCACAAAGTTCTACGTGCTGGACTTTATCTTCCAGTAACGCGCCGATAAGCTTCAGATTAGCGGGATTATCATCAACCGCCATAACCGTCATGGTGATTTTACTGGTATCCATTAGCAGCGGTTCAGGATGGTGATTCAACTGGCAATATTCCGTCAGCGCTGGCAACAGGCGCGTTGACGTCAATGGTTTTAACAGACAGGCCGCCGCGCCTCCTTGTTTCAGCTTTTCGGCGTTAATTTGCGCATGGCAAGGTAGCGCCAGCAGTAGAAAGTCCGTCATTGACGCCGCTTTCGCCAGACGTTCATGCTGCATGGTGAGCGGCTCGCGGAAGGTCACCGGAACGCTCAAAATCATAATATCGTAGTGTGCTAACGGCAGCGCGGAGAAGGTCGGGCTGTAAACCACTTCCACCGGCGTGTCGCTCAGTAGATCCAGGGTACATTGCGCGGCGGTAGCATTCGGTTCGACATAAGCCAGCCGTTTCCCGGCCAAACACGCGGTTGACGGCCCGTCAATAATGACATTTGGGTTAAGATCAAGATTAATATGAAACCAGAAGGTCGAGCCGCGATTAGGCTGGCTGTGGAAAGAGATGTCCCCGCCCATTTCGTTGACCAGCTTTTGCGTAATCACCAGCCCAAGCCCGGTGCCGCCGTGACGGCGAGAAATACTGGCATCGGCCTGGCGAAACGCCTGAAACAGTCGCGACTGGTCGCGTTCCGGAATGCCGATCCCCGTATCGCGGATCTGCACTTCAATCTGTACTTTGGTGTTACTGAGCGCCCGCTTTTCTACCAGAATATCGATATTGCCACTCTCGGTGAACTTAATGGCATTACCCACCAGATTAGTAATGACCTGTTGCAGGCGCAGCGGGTCGCCAATCACATTATCCGGGACGTCGTTTTTAATATTTAACGTCAACTCCAGCCCTTTATCATGCGACGAGTGGGCCAGCAGCGTAACCACTTCATCCAGCGTGTTGCGCAGTGGAAAAGGGATACTTTCCAGAATGAGCTTACCGGCTTCCAGCTTGGAGAAGTCGAGCACGTCATTAATGATTGCCAGCAGATTATTCGCGGAACGCTCAATGGTGTTCAGATGGTCGCGCTGGGTGGGATTCAGCTCCGTTTTTAATGTCAGGCGGGTAAAGCCAATGACGCCGTTCAGCGGCGTTCGCAGTTCGTGCGACATGTTCGCCAGGAACTCCGACTTAATACGCGCCGCTTCCTGGGCGCGCTTTTTCGCCAGATCCAGCTCAACGTTTTGGATTTCCATCTGCTCAAGGGTTTCACGCAGGTCCGAGGTGGCCTGATCGATATTATGCTGCATCTCTTCGTGATAGGCGGCAAGCGACATCGCCATGGAATTAATGCCGTTTTTCAGCATATCCAGTTCGCCCAGCATAAATCCTTCCACACGGCTATCCAGTTGTCCGCGGCGAATGCGGTCAACGGTATTCACCATATTACGGATAGGCCCGGTGACATCGCGCATAAGCCGCCAGCCAAAGATCAGCGCAATGCCAATACAAAAAAGCATCATCACGCTGGAGATAAAAATCTCTTTGTATTGCTGTAGCCTGACCGACTTGAGATCCAGTTCAAGCGCCACATACCCCAGCATATTTTTGGTATTTTTCGCGTCGGCAATCGCTGACTCGTCCGGCGAATAGCTCTCCGAGATAATCGGGGTGCGCAGAATCATAATATCGCCGTGGCGATCGACGCTCAGACGACGTGGAAACGGCGCTCCGGCGGGAAGCTGCATCTGTGAGGGGTCCAGATGGAAATTAGACGTTACAAACAGGCGGTTATGATCGTCATAAACGGAAATCGCCCGCACAATATCAGAGTGTCTGCGGTGCAGGACGCTGATAAGTTGGCCGATAGACTCCCGGTTTTGTAAGTTCATACCATATTCGCTGGAGACGGCGAGCGGTTCAATAATACTGGCGCCGGCATCTTCCAGTTGACGCTGCAGGTCGTTATAGCGGTGCACTACAAAAAAGATACTGAGCAGCAAACCTATCAGGACGGTCGGGGCCAGGATCAGAATCATCATGCGTGCGCGCAGGCTGTAGTTGGTCATGGAGTTCCGTTATGGGACAATTAGGGTCACACTGTTAAATTGAGAAAAAGCTGGTCGATGGCGCAATTCTACTCTGCAAAACGGCGCGTGACGACGCGTCAGATCATAACCGTTAAAGTCAATGACCTCGATTCATTTGGTCAGGGCGTAGCCCGTCATAACGGAAAGGCGCTGTTTATCCCCGGTTTATTGCCTGAGGAAAGCGCAGAAGTCATTCTTACAGAAGATAAAAAGCAATTTGCCCGCGCACGCGTTTCGCGCCGTTTGAATGATAGCCCGGAACGAGAAACGCCGCGCTGCCCGCATTTTGGCGTCTGCGGCGGTTGTCAGCAACAGCATGTCAGCGTCGCCCTGCAACAACGCAGCAAAAGCGCGGCGCTGGCGCGTTTGATGAAACACGAGGTGAATGACATCATCGCCGGCGCGCCCTGGGGTTATCGGCGTCGTGCGCGGTTAAGTCTGAATTGCCCGCCGGATAAACCGCTGCAAATGGGATTTCGCAAAGCGGGTTCCAGCGATATCGTCAATGTCGAACAGTGCCCTGTTTTGGCGCCCCAGCTTGCAGCATTGCTGCCCCGAATCAGGGCGTGTCTGGCGAGTTTACACGGCACCCGACATCTTGGGCATGTTGAGCTGGTACAGGCGGGAAGCGGTACGCTGATGATTCTGCGCCATACCGCGCCATTAAGTGCGGCGGATAAAGAAAAACTGGAACGCTTTTCGCATTCTGAGGGATTGTCTCTGTTTCTGGCGCCGTTTAGCGAGATACTGGAAACGGTATCTGGCGAGGCGCCCTGGTATGATTCGCACGGCTTACGTTTAGCCTTCAGTCCGCGAGACTTTATTCAGGTTAATGAGGTGGTAAACCAGCAAATGGTCGCCCGCGCGCTGGAGTGGCTTGATGTGCGCGCCGAGGATCGTGTCCTGGATCTGTTCTGCGGAATGGGGAATTTTACGCTGCCGCTGGCAACGCGCGCGGCAAGCGTGGTAGGGGTTGAGGGCGTTCCAGCGCTGGTAGAAAAAGGCCGTGAAAACGCCATCCGCAATGGTTTACATAATGTGACATTCTTCCATGAGAACCTGGAGGAAGATGTCACGAAGCAGCCGTGGGCGAAAAACGGCTTTGACAAAGTCTTACTCGATCCTGCGCGTGCGGGGGCTACAGGAGTGATGCGACATATTATAAAATTAAAACCTATTCGCATTGTTTATGTATCCTGTAACCCGGCGACGCTGGCGCGCGATAGTGAAGCGCTAGTCAATGCGGGATATGAGGTTACGCGTTTAGCGATGCTCGACATGTTCCCGCACACAGGACATCTGGAATCAATGGTTCTGTTCGAGCGCATGTAATGATTACCGGCTTACCGACTTCGGTAGGCCTGGTCCCTTAAGGAGAGGACGATGGTCGCGGTAAGAAGTGCACATATTAATAAAGCTGGTGAATTTGATCCGAAGAAGTGGATCGCAAGCCTGGGAATTTCCAGCCAGCAGTCGTGTGAGCGCTTAGCCGAAACCTGGGCGTATTGCCTGCAACAGACACAAGGACATCCGGATGCGGATCTGTTGCTGTGGCGTGGCGTGGAGATGGTAGAAATTCTTTCCACGCTGAGTATGGATATCGACACGCTGCGGGCGGCGCTACTGTTCCCTCTGGCCGACGCCAACGTAGTCAGCGAAGATGTACTGCGCGAAAGCGTCGGCAAATCTATCGTGACCCTGATTCATGGCGTGCGCGATATGGCGGCGATCCGTCAGCTAAACGCCACTCATAACGACTCTGTTTCTTCGGAGCAGGTTGATAACGTCCGTCGAATGTTATTGGCGATGGTGGATGATTTCCGCTGCGTGGTGATCAAACTGGCCGAGCGAATCGCTCATTTGCGCGAAGTGAAAGAGGCGCCGGAAGATGAGCGCGTGCTGGCGGCGAAAGAATGTACCAACATCTATGCGCCGCTCGCTAATCGTCTGGGCATCGGGCAACTGAAGTGGGAACTGGAAGACTACTGTTTCCGCTACCTGCATCCGGCGGAATACAAACGCATCGCCAAACTGCTGCATGAGCGCCGTCTCGATCGCGAACATTACATCGAAGAGTTTGTTGGACATCTGCGCGCCGAAATGAAAAACGAAGGCGTGCAGGCGGAAGTCTACGGACGACCAAAACATATTTATAGCATCTGGCGCAAAATGCAGAAAAAGCATCTGGCGTTTGATGAACTCTTTGACGTGCGTGCCGTGCGTATTGTCGCTGAACGTCTGCAAGACTGCTACGCCGCGTTGGGGATAGTGCATACGCACTATCGCCACCTGCCGGATGAATTCGATGATTATGTCGCTAACCCCAAACCGAACGGTTACCAGTCTATCCACACCGTGGTCCTGGGGCCGGGCGGTAAAACCGTTGAGATCCAGATCCGTACCAAACAGATGCATGAAGACGCCGAACTGGGCGTGGCGGCGCACTGGAAGTATAAAGAAGGCGCCGCGTCCGGCGGCGTGCGTTCCGGCCATGAAGACAGAATTGCGTGGCTGCGTAAGCTGATCGCCTGGCAGGAAGAGATGGCGGATTCCGGCGAAATGCTGGATGAAGTGCGCAGCCAGGTGTTTGACGATCGGGTCTACGTTTTTACGCCAAAAGGCGACGTGGTTGACTTGCCTGCCGGATCTACGCCGCTTGATTTTGCTTACCACATCCACAGCGATGTCGGGCACCGCTGCATCGGCGCGAAAATTGGTGGGCGTATTGTGCCATTCACCTATCAGTTGCAGATGGGCGATCAGGTTGAAATTATCACTCAGAAGCAGCCGAATCCCAGCCGCGACTGGCTGAATCCAAACCTGGGCTATGTGACGACCAGCCGCGGACGCTCAAAAATTCATGCCTGGTTCCGTAAACAGGACCGTGACAAAAATATCCTGGCTGGACGGCAGATCCTCGACGATGAGCTGGCGCATTTGGGGATTAGCCTGAAAGAGGCCGAGAAACATCTGCTGCCGCGCTACAACTTTAATGAGCTGGAAGAGTTGCTGGCGGCGATAGGCGGCGGCGATATCCGTCTTAATCAGATGGTGAATTTCCTGCAATCGCAGTTCAATAAGCCGAGTGCAGAGGAGCAGGATGCAGCGGCGCTGAAACAGCTTCAGCAAAAAACATACGCGCCGCAAAATCGTCGTAAAGACGACGGGCGTGTGGTGGTAGAAGGCGTGGGTAATTTGATGCACCACATTGCCCGCTGCTGCCAGCCGATTCCGGGGGATGAAATTGTCGGCTTCATTACTCAGGGGCGGGGGATTTCCGTGCACCGGGCCGATTGTGAACAGTTGGCTGAGCTGCGCTCACATGCGCCGGAGCGGATCGTAGAGGCGGTATGGGGCGAAAGCTACTCGGCGGGATATTCGCTGGTGGTGCGCGTCCAGGCCAACGATCGCAGCGGCTTGCTACGCGATATCACCACCATTCTGGCTAACGAAAAAGTCAACGTGCTGGGCGTCGCCAGCCGCAGCGACATTAAGCAGCAGATCGCCACCATTGATATGACCATCGAGATCTACAACCTGCAGGTGCTGGGCCGCGTGCTCGGTAAGCTGAACCAGGTGCCGGATGTGATTGATGCCCGTCGTTTGCACGGGGGGTAAACTCCAGACTGTAATAATGTAGCGGCTTTGCTACTCGTTCAGCAAAGCCGCATTAGCCAACCCCATAAACATGAGATATGGGGTATGTTTTTGACGTACATTTCATTCCCGGTGTACTCTTATGTAAGATTTATACTTACAGTGGAGGCTGTTATGGCCAGAACAATTACCGTTGATCTTGGCGATGAACTGCGCGAGTTTATTGAATCGCTCATAGAATCAGGTGATTACAGAACACAAAGTGAAGTGATCAGAGAGTCTCTTCGTCTGCTGAGGGAAAAACAGGCCGAGTCACGACTTCAGGCGTTACGTGAACTTCTGGCTGAAGGTCTGAACAGCGGAGAGCCCCAGGCCTGGGAAAAGGATGCCTTTTTACGGAAGGTCAAAACAGGGATGATCAAACCCGATGAGAACGGTAAAATTAACGCCAAAGGCCAGTGAAGATCTGGAAAATATCTGGCATTACGGCTGGCAGCATTTTGGCGAAATACAGGCCGATCGATATATTAATCATCTATCAGAAATATTCAGCATTATGAGTGCCAATAACATTGGCACGCCTCGACCTGAACTGGGTGAATACATTTATGCCTTACCGTTTGAAAGGCATATTATCTATTTTATACAATCAGTTACGGAAGTTATCGTGATACGTATTCTGAGCCAGAATCAGGATGCTGGTAAGCATGTAAATTGGTTATAGCCTTTTTATTTAAAAAACAAGTGTGACAGAGCAGGGGAAATCAACAATATTACCAAGGAAAGGGACCTTTGCTGTGTTGCTACCCGCGGCTTGAGCGCCGGAGACAATTCCCATAACTAAAGATGCAGTTACTGCCAGTTTACAAAAATGAGATGACTTCATCGTGTTATCCTTAATTAACGTGTTTTATGGCAACATTTTGTACGCGTATACCAAGGGATATGCGGCATAGAGCCATGCTGCGGGCTTTGGGTAAAAATAAGCCATAATAAAAATATTATATTTCTACATTTTTATGAGTATACCCAAAATAATTCGAGTTGCTTAAAGGCGGCAAGGGAGTGAGTCCCCAG
>NZ_JBKFSQ010000020.1:0-90320 GCF_046569525.1 Salmonella sp. 741265055_HSA
CGATGGTAGTGTGGGGTCTCCCCATGCGAGAGTAGGGAACTGCCAGGCATCAAATAAAACGAAGGGCCCTGTCGGAAGACAGGGCCTTTTGTTTTATCTGTAGTCTGTCGGTGAGCACTCGTTGCGCAGCAACGGCCCGTAGGGTGGCGGGCAGGACGCCCGCCATAAACTGCCAGGCATCATACAAGTGAAAAAGCCCGTCCGTCAGGACGGGCTTTTTTGCGTGTGTTGACCCGTCCTGAATAGCGTTGACACGTTCCAGACTTAAATCCGGAGAACGTGATGATGACTGAGTTCAAACGCACCCAACGCGATTATCCTCTATCCTTTAAAATAGCCGTCGTTGAGCAGGTCGAAAAAGGCGAGATGACCTATAAACAGGCCCAGCAGCGATATGGCATTCAGGGGCGCTCCACCGTACTTGTCTGGCTGCGTAAATATGGCCGGCTTGACTGGAGACCCGGACTTCCTGACCTGGTGAAGAGGAAACTGCCTGTGGCTCAGACAACTATCCCGCTGACACCCGAGCAAAGAATCAGGGAACTTGAAGAACAGCTTGAGCTGGCAAACCAGAAAGCTGAGTTTTTTGAGTCCGTTATCAACGTCCTGAAAAATGATTACGGGGTAAGTGTTGTAAAAAAGCGGCCCGGCAAGTCCTCACGCAAAGTCAGGCCCCCAAAATAACAGTTACGCGTGCATGTCAGTTCCTGGGGCACAGCAGACAGGCGTGGTACCAGTACAATACAAGATGTAATAAACGGCAGGAGCATCATGCTCAGGTTCTTGATTTTGTTGCCCGTACCCGGTGCCGTCAGCCGCGAATCGGTACGCGTAAACTGCACTATCTGCTGAACGTGCAGGCCGATAAAACGCTGAATATCGGACGGGACCGTCTGTTTAATCTGCTGGGTGAATACCGGCTCCTGGTACCCGTGAAACGGGCATATCACAAAACCACCAACAGCCATCATCGCTTTTACCGGCATCCTAATCTGCTGAAACCCGGCCCTGAACAGGTTACCGCCCTTGAGCCAGAGCAGGTCTGGGTTGCCGATATTACTTACCTTCCACTACGCAGCGGCACGGCCTATCTGAGTCTGGTCACCGATGCCTGCTCCAGAAAAATCGTGGGTTACCATGTCGGGGAAAACCTGCAGACAGAAAATGTGGTAAAGGCGTTCAGGCAGGCTCTGAGGCGGAGAAAAACGACAGGTCCGCTGGTACATCACTCTGACAGAGGACTGCAATACTGTTCGGTACTTTATCAGTCAGTTCATGAGCGAAACGGAATAACCTGTTCAATGACCGATGGTTACGACTGCTACCAGAATGCGCTGGCTGAGAGAATAAACGGGATACTGAAAAATGAGTTTTTACTCTCGCGTCCTGCAGACCTGGCGCAAGCGCGGGAAATAGTAAAAGAGTCCGTGGCAATTTATAACCATGAACGGCCACACCTGGCCCTGAAATACAAAACGCCCGATGATGTTCATCAGGCGTTTTACAGACAAAAAACTGTCAACCTATATCAGGACTAGTCATGTGGTAACTGTAAAAATGTAGGCCTGATAAGCGCAGCGCCATCAGGCAACCTGCACCGCCGGATGGCAGCTTCGCCTTATCCGGCCGGCATGCACTTATCAGACAGCGCTGCTACTCACGGATAAATTAAATTCAACAATGGATACGGTTTCCCAAGATCGTCGACCTCCGAACGTCCCGTCACCTTAAATCCCATTTTCTTATAAAATCCAACAGCTTGTGTATTCTGCTCGTTAACATTGGTTGTCAACCCCGGCGCCAGTGTTAACGCATGTTCAACCAGCATCTTACCGATACCCTGACCACGCACGTCCGGATCGACAAACAGCGCATCCATATGTTCGCCGGTAAGCAGCATAAATCCTACCGGCTCATCCTGATCGGTCACGGCAACCCATAGTGGCGCTTCTGGCAGAAAATCGCTCACCAGCTCTTCCAGTTCGGCCCGATAAGCGTTTGACAGAAAATCGTGCGTGGCATCGACTGAGCGACGCCAGATCGCAATCAGTTTTTCCCCTTCCTCATGCCTTGAACGGCGAATGTTAATCATCATCTTCACTCCTTTTTTGCTTACTTCTATTCTAATGCAAATGCTGTCGTGAAACTTTCTCACCTTGAACTTGCAGACTCGACATTCGCCTGATTTCTGAGTATATTCAGCTATCTGGATGTCTAAACGTTTAAACGTATGTCGTGAGGTTATCAGGTTATGCCGATTCGCGTGCTGGACGAGCTACCCGCCGTCAATTTTTTACGTGAGGAGAATGTCTTCGTCATGACGACTTCTCGCGCATCAGGTCAGGAAATTCGCCCGCTAAAGGTTCTTATCCTTAACCTGATGCCGAAGAAGATTGAAACGGAAAATCAGTTTCTGCGTTTGCTATCGAACTCGCCATTGCAGGTCGATATTCAACTACTGCGGATAGATGCCCGCGAGTCGAGGAACACGCCAGCCGAGCATCTGAACAACTTTTACTGTAACTTCGACGATATCTGCGATCAGAACTTTGATGGGCTTATCGTGACCGGAGCGCCGCTGGGTCTGGTGGAATTTAATGACGTGGCTTACTGGCCGCAGATTAGGCAGGTGCTGGAATGGGCGAAAGATCACGTTACTTCGACGCTATTTGTCTGTTGGGCCGTTCAGGCCGCACTCAATATTCTTTATGGTATCCCTAAGCAGACCCGTACAGATAAACTTTCCGGCGTCTATGAACATCACATCCTTCATCCTCATGCTCTGTTGACACGTGGTTTTGATGATTCGTTTCTGGCGCCACACTCACGCTATGCCGATTTCCCGGCGGCGCTGATACGGGATTATACGGATCTTGAAATTCTGGCCGAAACAGAAGAGGGGGATGCGTACCTGTTTGCCAGCAAAGATAAACGTATTGCGTTTGTCACCGGTCATCCTGAATATGACGCTCATACGTTAGCGGGTGAATATTTTCGTGACGTTGAGGCCGGGTTAAATCCGGAGATTCCGTACAACTATTTCCCGAAAAACGATCCGCAAAACATTCCGCGCGCAACCTGGCGCAGCCACGGTAATTTACTGTTTACTAACTGGCTCAACTATTATGTCTACCAGATTACGCCATATGATCTGCGTCACATGAATCCAACTCTGGATTAATCTTCTGCTCCTGACGATCCTAAAGCGTTTCAGCATGTTGAATCAGGCACCTTCGGGTGCTTTTTTTATTTCCGAAACGCACCTCATCATGTGATTAAATTTAATTTATATTGTTATCAATAAGTTAATTCACAATTAAATTAAAAATGGAAATTGTTTTTGATTTTGAAATTTAATTGAGTAGTCTTAGTTGTGTTGAACGAAAAGCGCACAGTGATCCTTCGTTCGCATTGGGGATGTATCTGGATCAACAACGAGGAGCTGCATGATGAATCCACAGGCAACCACAACTGATGAGTTAACCTTTACCAGGCCGCAAGGCGAGCTGGAAAAGCAAGTCCTGACCGCTGAGGCAGTCGAGTTTTTGACGGAGTTAGTCACCCGTTTTACGCCAAAACGCAATAAACTCCTGGCTGCACGTATCCAGCAACAGCAGGATATTGATAACGGTAAGTTGCCTGATTTTATTTCGGAAACCACTTCCATTAGAGAAAGTAATTGGCAGATTCGTGGTATTCCGGCGGATTTACAGGATCGCCGAGTAGAAATTACCGGGCCGGTTGAACGTAAAATGGTGATTAATGCCCTGAACGCAAATGTGAAAGTGTTTATGGCGGATTTTGAAGACTCGCTGGCGCCGGACTGGAATAAAGTTATTGATGGTCAAATCAACCTGCGTGATGCGGTGAACGGCACCATTAGCTATACCAACGAAGCCGGAAAAATCTATCAGCTCAAGCCCGATCCGGCCGTATTGATTTGTCGTGTACGTGGTCTACATCTGCCAGAAAAACATGTTACCTGGCGGGGGGAAGCCATTCCCGGCAGCCTGTTTGATTTTGCTCTGTACTTTTTCCACAACTATAAAGCGCTGCTCGCTAAAGGTAGCGGCCCGTATTTTTACCTGCCGAAAACGCAAGCCTGGCAGGAGGCAGCCTGGTGGAGTGAAGTTTTCAGCTACGCCGAAGACCGCTTTAACCTGCCGCGCGGAACGATCAAAGCGACCCTGTTGATTGAAACGCTGCCGGCTGTTTTCCAGATGGATGAGATTCTTCATGCGCTGCGTGATCATATCGTCGGTCTCAACTGTGGTCGCTGGGATTATATTTTCAGCTATATCAAAACGTTGAAAAATCACCCGGATCGCGTCTTGCCGGACAGGCAGGTGGTAACGATGGACAAACCGTTTCTGAGCGCCTACTCGCGCCTGCTGATCAAAACCTGTCACAAGCGCGGCGCGTTCGCGATGGGTGGTATGGCGGCGTTTATCCCGAGCAAAGACGTTGAACGCAACAATCAGGTCCTTGCCAAAGTGAAAGCGGATAAAGCGCTGGAAGCGAACAACGGCCACGACGGCACGTGGATTGCGCATCCTGGGTTGGCGGATACCGCAATGGCCGTCTTTAACGAGGTACTGGGCGAGCACAAAAATCAGCTGTTCATTACCCGTGATGAAGATGCGCCGATTACCGCTGAACAGTTACTGGAGCCATGTGAAGGCGAACGCACAGAAGCGGGAATGCGCGCCAATATTCGCGTGGCAGTGCAGTACATTGAAGCGTGGATCTCCGGCAATGGCTGTGTACCGATTTACGGTCTGATGGAGGATGCCGCGACGGCGGAAATCTCACGAACCTCTATCTGGCAGTGGATTCACCATGAGAAAACGCTGAGCAATGGAAAACCCGTAACGAAAGCGCTTTTCCGCGAAATGTTGGCGGAAGAGATGCGGGTAATCCAGGACGAACTGGGCGAGCACCGCTACAGCAGCGGGCGCTTCGACGATGCCGCACGTCTGATGGAGCAAATCACCACCTCAGATGACTTAATCGACTTCCTCACCCTGCCGGGCTATCGCTTACTGGCTTAATTCACCACATAACAATATGGAGCATCTGCACATGAAAACCCGTACTCAACAAATCGAAGAATTACAGAAAGAGTGGACACAACCGCGCTGGGAAGGCATCACCCGCCCGTACAGCGCGGAGGAGGTGGTGAAATTACGCGGCTCGGTTAACCCGGAATGCACGCTGGCGCAGCTCGGCGCCGCGAAAATGTGGCGGTTGTTGCACGGTGAAGCGAAAAAAGGCTATATCAACAGCCTTGGCGCGCTGACCGGCGGTCAGGCGTTGCAGCAGGCGAAAGCCGGTATTGAGGCGATTTATCTTTCAGGCTGGCAGGTGGCGGCAGATGCCAACCTGGCATCCAGCATGTATCCGGATCAATCGTTGTACCCGGCAAACTCTGTTCCGGCGGTGGTGGATCGGATCAACAACACTTTCCGTCGTGCAGATCAGATCCAGTGGGCATCCGGTATTGAACCCAACGATCCGCGCTATGTGGATTACTTCCTGCCGATCGTTGCTGATGCGGAAGCCGGTTTTGGCGGCGTTCTGAATGCCTTCGAACTGATGAAATCGATGATTGAAGCCGGTGCAGCGGCCGTTCACTTCGAAGATCAACTGGCGTCGGTGAAGAAATGCGGCCATATGGGCGGCAAGGTGCTGGTCCCCACGCAGGAGGCGATTCAGAAACTGGTTGCTGCGCGTCTGGCCGCTGATGTGATGGGCGTCCCGACGCTGGTGATTGCGCGTACCGATGCGGATGCGGCAGATCTGATCACCTCCGACTGCGATCCCTATGACAGCGGTTTTATTACCGGCGAACGCACCAGCGAAGGTTTTTACCGCACCCATGCGGGCATTGAGCAGGCGATCAGCCGCGGTCTGGCGTATGCCCCGTATGCCGATCTGGTATGGTGCGAAACCTCTACGCCGGATCTCGAACTGGCGCGTCGTTTTGCCGATGCTATCCACGCGAAGTATCCGGGCAAACTGCTGGCCTATAACTGTTCGCCGTCCTTCAACTGGCAGAAGAATCTGGACGACAAGACCATTGCCAGCTTCCAGCAGCAGTTGTCGGACATGGGTTACAAATACCAGTTTATTACCCTGGCGGGCATCCACAGCATGTGGTTCAACATGTTCGACCTGGCGCATGCATACGCTCAGGGCGAGGGCATGAAGCACTATGTTGAGAAGGTTCAACAACCCGAGTTCGCCGCGGCGAAAGATGGCTACACCTTTGTTTCCCACCAGCAGGAAGTGGGCACAGGTTACTTCGACAAAGTCACCACCATTATTCAGGGCGGCGCGTCATCCGTTACCGCGTTAACGGGTTCCACCGAAGAATCGCAGTTTTGATTGATGCCCGGTGGCGCTGTGCTTACCGGGCCTACAGATAGCGTAGGCCGGATAAGCGAACGCGCCATCCGGCATGACGTGGTGCCGGATGAGGGAAAAAAATGCCGCGTGGCCTGGAATTACTGATTGCTCAAACCATCCTGCAAGGCTTTGACGCGCAGTATGGTCGATTTCTGGAAGTGACTTCCGGCGCGCAGCAGCGTTTTGAACAGGCCGACTGGCACGCCGTCCAGCAGGCGATGAAAAGCCGTATCCACCTCTATGATCATCATGTGGGTCTGGTGGTGGAGCAACTGCGCTGTATTACCGATGGCAAAAGTACCGACGCGGATTTCCTTTTACGCGTTAAAGAGCATTACACCCGGCTGTTGCCGGATTACCCGCGCTTCGAGATTGCGGAGAGCTTTTTCAACTCCGTTTATTGCCGGTTATTTGACCACCGCTCGTTAACACCCGAGCGGTTGTTTATTTTCAGTTCGCAACCGGAGCGTCGCTTCCGTACTATCCCGCGCCCGCTGGCCAAAGACTTCTTTCCCGATCACGGTTGGGAGCCGCTGTTGATGCGCATACTCAGTGACTTACCGCTGCGTCTGCCCTGGCAGAATAAAAGCCGGGATATCCGCTATATTATCGCGCACCTGACTGAAACACTGGGCGAGGACGCGCTACCTCGCTGCCATGTCCAGGTGGCGAATGAGTTGTTTTACCGTAATAAAGCGGCCTGGCTGGTAGGTAAATTAACCACACCTGACGGTACGCTGCCGTTTTTATTGCCGATTCATCGCACTGATGAGGGGGAACTGTTTGTCGATACCTGCCTGACCACCACGGCAGAAGCGAGCATTGTGTTTGGTTTTGCCCGCTCTTATTTTATGGTGTATGCGCCGCTGCCTGCCGCGCTGGTTGAGTGGTTGCGTGAAATCCTGCCGGGTAAAACCACTGCCGAACTGTATATGGCGATTGGCTGCCAGAAACATGCGAAAACCGAAAGCTACCGCGAATATTTATGTTATCTGGCTGAAAGTGATGAGAAATTCATTGAGGCGCCTGGTATCCGCGGCATGGTGATGCTGGTGTTTACCCTGCCAGGTTTCGACCGGGTATTTAAAATCATTAAAGACAAATTCGCCCCGCAGAAAGAGATGTCTGCCGCCCATGTGCGTGCCTGTTATCAACTGGTAAAAGAGCATGATCGCGTCGGTCGTATGGCGGATACCCAGGAGTTTGAGAATTTCGTACTGGATAAACGGCAAATTGATCCGGCGCTGATGGCGCTGTTACGGCAAGAAGTGCCAGAGAAGATTACCGATCTTGGGGAACATATCGTCATTCGCCATCTCTACATTGAACGGCGCATGGTGCCGCTGAATATCTGGCTGGAACAGGTAGAAGGCCAGCAGTTGCGCGATGCGATAGAAGAATATGGTAATGCGATTCGCCAGCTTGCCGCCGCTAATATTTTCCCCGGCGATATGTTGTTTAAAAACTTTGGCGTTACCCGTCATGGCCGCGTGGTGTTCTACGACTACGATGAAATTTGCTACATGACGGAAGTGAATTTCCGCGATATTCCGCCAGCGCGTTATCCGGAAGACGAACTGGCCAGCGAACCCTGGTATAGCGTCTCGCCGGGTGATGTTTTCCCGGAGGAGTTTCGCCACTGGCTGTGTGCCGATCCGCGTATCGGGCCATTGTTTGAAGAGATGCATGCCGACCTGTTTCGCGCCGATTACTGGCGCGCGCTACAGACGCGTATTAAAGAAGGGCATGTAGAAGATGTGTATGCCTATCGTCGTCGCCAGCGCTTTAGCGTGCGTTATGAAACCGACCGTAGGCCGGATAAGGCCTTTGCGCCGCCATCCGGCAATGTACGCCGTGCCTGATGGCGCTGCGCTGATCAGGCCTACAAATCAGTCCCAACCCTTGCTTATCTAAACCCACCATAGGCCAGCGTCACCTCTTTCGCCGCTTTAATCACCATGGCGCCAAGTTCGGTGACGCGATCGTCAGTAATGCGTGAGCAGGGGCCGGAAATAGAGAGGGCCGCAAACGGTTCGCGGTGTTCGTCATAAATACACGAGGCCACGCAGCGCAGACCGAGCGCATGTTCTTCGTCGTCAAAGGAATAGCCGCGCTTGCGTGTTTGGGCGAGGTCATCTTTCAGATGCAGCGGCGACACCAGCGTCGCATGGGTATAAGCGTGCAACCCCTTGCGGTGCAGCAGACTGGTAACCTGTTCCTCACTGAGCTGTGATAAAAACGCCTTGCCCGCGCCAGAGGCGTGCATGGGCAGCTTGCCGCCAATAGGGGCGGACATGCGCATCAGCTGCGTACACTGCACCTGGTCGATAATAATGGCCTGATGGTCGCTCTGGTCGAGTACGGCAAGGTTTACCGTTTCGCCGGAGTCCTCCATCAGCTTGCGCAAAATCGGATGGACAATCGCCAGCAGATTACGGCTCTGTAAGAAGCTGCTGCCGACGATAAACGCGTGTGCGCCTACGGCCCAGTGGCCCAGCTCACCAACCTGGCGAACAAAACCCTGCTGCTGCATGGTGGTGAGTAGACGGTGAGTCGTGGAATTAGGCAAACCCGCCTGTTGCGCCAGTTCGGTCAGCGCGACGCTGCCGTTGGACTCGGCAATCCACTCCAGCAGCTTCAGACCGCGAGTTAAAGACTGAACCTGCCCGGTTACGGGTGCAGTGGTAGCGGCAGGTTTTCTCCCGCGTTTCGCGGGAACAGGGGCAACCATGGCAGACTCCTTTTTCTGTATCGTGGAAATCATTTTCGTTTTATTCAATTATAATGCAAGAGTTCCTGAACTGATCGGATGAGTGACATGACAGGATGCCCGATGGCGCTTCGCTTATCAGGCCTACGCTTTGGGAGCCGCCAAAGTAATTTGTAGGCTGGATAAGGCGCTTGCGCCGCCATCCGGCAAAGCGACAGAAGTGGGTGGCAAGCTGAACATGTCTCATGTTGCCCGTTGTTCTCTTTTCCGCCAGCACGCTTTGTGCCAGTATGGCTCGTTACGTGGAGCGTTGTCGGGAGCGAGTGTGAGCAGCAAAGTTGAACAACTGCGTGCGCAGTTAAATGAACGTATTCTGGTGCTGGACGGCGGTATGGGCACCATGATCCAGAGCTATCGTCTACATGAAGAAGATTTCCGCGGGGAGCGCTTTGCCGACTGGCCCTGCGACCTGAAAGGCAACAATGACCTGCTGGTCCTCAGCAAGCCGGAGGTGATCGCCGCTATCCACAACGCCTACTTTGAGACTGGCGCGGATATCATCGAAACCAACACCTTTAACTCGACAACCATTGCGATGGCGGATTACCGGATGGAATCCCTGTCGGCGGAAATTAACTATGCGGCGGCCAAACTGGCGCGTGCCTGCGCCGATGAATGGACGGCGCGAACACCAGAAAAACCACGCTTTGTTGCGGGCGTGCTTGGTCCAACTAACCGCACGGCCTCCATTTCGCCGGACGTCAACGACCCGGCGTTTCGTAATATCACCTTCGATCAGCTGGTGGCGGCCTACCGTGAATCCACTAAAGCGCTAGTGGAAGGTGGCGCAGATCTGATTCTGATTGAGACCGTCTTTGACACCCTGAATGCGAAAGCGGCGGTGTTTGCGGTGAAAGAAGAGTTTGAAGCGCTGGGCGTTGATCTGCCGATCATGATTTCCGGCACCATCACCGACGCCTCTGGCCGTACGCTTTCCGGCCAGACGACCGAAGCCTTTTATAACTCGCTGCGCCACGCCGAGGCGCTCACTTTTGGCCTTAACTGCGCGCTGGGGCCAGATGAACTGCGCCAGTACGTCCAGGAACTGTCGCGGATTGCCGAATGCTACGTCACCGCGCACCCGAACGCCGGCCTGCCGAACGCTTTCGGCGAGTACGACCTTGACGCCGACACCATGGCGAAACAGATTCGCGAATGGGCGGAAGCGGGCTTCCTGAATATCGTTGGCGGCTGCTGCGGCACCACGCCGGAGCATATTGCGGCGATGAGCCGCGCCGTTGCCGGTTTGCCGCCGCGCCAGCTGCCGGATATCCCGGTTGCCTGCCGCCTTTCCGGCCTGGAGCCGCTGAACATTGGCGACGACAGCCTGTTTGTCAACGTCGGCGAACGTACTAACGTCACCGGCTCGGCCAAATTTAAACGGCTGATCAAAGAAGAGAAATACAGCGAAGCGCTGGATGTCGCCCGTCAGCAGGTAGAAAGCGGCGCGCAGATTATCGATATCAACATGGATGAGGGGATGCTCGACGCTGAAGCGGCGATGGTGCGTTTCCTCAGCCTGATTGCCGGTGAGCCGGATATTGCCCGTGTACCAATCATGATCGACTCCTCCAAATGGGAGGTTATCGAAAAAGGGCTGAAGTGCATTCAGGGTAAAGGCATCGTCAACTCTATTTCGATGAAAGAGGGCGTGGAAGCTTTTATTCATCATGCGAAGTTGCTACGTCGCTATGGCGCGGCAGTGGTGGTGATGGCTTTTGATGAGCAGGGGCAGGCCGACACCCGCGAGCGTAAAATCGAAATTTGCCGCCGAGCCTACAAAATTCTCACCGAAGAGGTGGGCTTCCCGCCGGAAGACATCATCTTCGACCCGAATATTTTCGCCGTGGCGACCGGTATTGAAGAGCATAACAACTACGCGCAGGACTTTATCGGCGCTTGCGAAGATATTAAACGCGAGTTGCCCCATGCGCTGATCTCCGGCGGCGTCTCTAACGTGTCCTTCTCGTTCCGCGGCAACGACCCGGTACGTGAGGCTATCCACGCGGTATTCCTCTACTACGCCATCCGCAACGGCATGGACATGGGCATCGTCAACGCCGGGCAACTGGCGATTTATGACGATCTGCCTGCCGAACTGCGCGATGCGGTTGAAGATGTCATTCTTAACCGTCGCGATGACGGCACTGAGCGTTTGCTGGATTTGGCGGAGAAATACCGCGGCAGCAAAACCGACGAAGCTGCCAACGCCCAGCAAGCGGAATGGCGCTCCTGGGATGTCAAAAAACGCCTTGAATACTCGCTGGTGAAAGGCATTACCGAGTTTATCGAGCAGGATACCGAAGAAGCCCGTCAGCAGGCCGCCCGCCCGATTGAGGTGATCGAAGGGCCGCTGATGGACGGCATGAATGTGGTCGGCGACCTGTTTGGCGAAGGGAAAATGTTCCTGCCGCAGGTGGTGAAATCCGCTCGCGTGATGAAACAAGCGGTGGCCTACCTGGAGCCGTTTATTGAAGCCAGCAAAGAAAAAGGCTCCAGCAACGGCAAGATGGTGATTGCCACCGTGAAGGGCGATGTGCACGACATTGGCAAGAACATTGTTGGCGTGGTGCTGCAATGTAACAACTACGAAATCGTCGATCTTGGCGTGATGGTGCCTGCGGAGAAAATCCTCAGAACGGCGCGTGAAGTGAATGCCGATCTGATTGGCCTTTCCGGGCTGATTACCCCGTCGCTGGACGAAATGGTCAACGTGGCGAAAGAGATGGAGCGACAGGGCTTTACTATCCCGCTACTGATTGGCGGCGCAACCACTTCGAAAGCGCATACGGCGGTGAAAATCGAGCAGAACTACAGCGGTCCGACGGTCTACGTGCAGAATGCTTCGCGTACCGTGGGCGTGGTGGCGGCGCTACTCTCCGACAACCAGCGCGATGACTTTGTCGCCCGTACCCGCAAAGAGTACGAAACCGTGCGTATTCAGCACGCCCGCAAAAAACCGCGCACGCCGCCGGTCACGCTGGAAGCGGCGCGCGATAACGATCTGGCATTCGATTGGGAACGCTACACCCCGCCGGTAGCCCACCGTCTGGGCGTGCAGGAGGTGGAAGCCAGCATCGAAACTCTGCGCAACTACATCGACTGGACGCCGTTCTTTATGACCTGGTCGCTGGCCGGCAAATACCCGCGCATTCTGGAAGATGAGGTGGTGGGCGTTGAGGCGCAGCGTCTGTTTAAAGACGCCAATGATATGCTGGATAAACTCAGCGCCGAGAAACTGTTGAATCCGCGTGGCGTGGTGGGCCTGTTCCCGGCTAACCGTGTGGGTGACGACATCGAAATCTATCGTGACGAAACCCGTACTCATGTTCTGACGGTCAGCCACCACCTGCGCCAGCAGACCGAGAAAGTCGGTTTTGCCAACTACTGTCTGGCGGATTTTGTCGCGCCGAAACTGTCCGGAAAAGCGGACTACATCGGCGCGTTTGCCGTCACCGGCGGTCTTGAAGAAGACGCCCTGGCTGATGCTTACGAAGCGCAACACGACGACTATAACAAGATCATGGTGAAAGCGATTGCCGACCGTCTGGCGGAAGCGTTTGCCGAGTACCTGCATGAGCGTGTACGTAAGGTTTACTGGGGATATGCGCCGAACGAGAGCCTGAGTAACGACGAATTAATCCGCGAAAACTACCAAGGGATTCGCCCGGCGCCGGGTTATCCTGCCTGCCCGGAACATACCGAAAAAGGCACTATCTGGCAGCTACTGGATGTCGAAAAACACACCGGGATGAAGCTTACCGAATCTTTCGCCATGTGGCCTGGCGCGTCGGTTTCAGGCTGGTACTTCAGCCATCCTGAGAGCAAATACTTCGCGGTAGCGCAGATCCAACGCGATCAGGTGACAGATTATGCTTTCCGTAAAGGAATGAGCGTTGAGGACGTTGAGCGGTGGCTGGCGCCGAACCTGGGTTACGATGCGGACTGATTCATAAAATCGTCACTTTTCCTTACAACATACAAGGCGCTCATTGGGTGCCTTGTCTCTTTCTTACAATTAAACCCTTATACTGAAGGAAGGCTCTACGCTGAATTTGCCGGATGGCGGCGTAAACGCCTTATCCAGCATACCGTATTACGTATGGTAAGCCCGGTGGCGTGCAACGCCAGCAGGCCTTAACGCTGTGCGCCATCAGGCAATTTATCGCAAGTGAGCTTCAGGAAAACGTATAACGATAAGGAGAACCTGACGCCGTGTTAACTTTGCTCCATCTACTTTCTGCCGTTGCGCTGTTGGTATGGGGAACACATATCGTTCGTACTGGCGTAATGCGCGTGTTTGGCGCGCGTCTACGCACTGTCCTCAGCCGCAGCGTGGAAAAGAAACCGCTCGCCTTTTGTGCGGGTATCGGTGTTACCGCGCTGGTACAAAGCAGTAACGCCACCACTTTATTGGTAACGTCGTTTGTCGCCCAGGATCTTGTCGCCCTGACGCCAGCTCTGGTGATTGTGCTGGGCGCCGACGTGGGGACCGCGCTAATGGCGCGTATCCTGACCTTCGATCTCTCGTGGCTGTCGCCGCTGCTGATTTTTATCGGCGTGATTTTCTTTTTGGGACGTAAGCAGTCCCGCGCCGGGCAGCTGGGTCGCGTCGGTATCGGGCTTGGCCTGATTCTACTGGCGCTGGAGCTGATTGTGCAGGCGGTGACGCCGATCACTCAGGCTAATGGCGTGCAGGTCATTTTCGCGTCGCTGACGGGCGACATTATGCTGGATGCGCTGATTGGCGCGATGTTCGCTATCATCAGTTATTCCAGCCTGGCGGCGGTGTTGCTGACGGCAACCCTGACGGCGGCGGGGATTATATCGTTCCCGGTGGCGTTGTGCCTGGTCATCGGCGCCAATCTGGGATCGGGGCTGCTGGCGATGCTCAATAACAGCGCCGCCAATGCTGCCGCGCGTCGCGTAGCGCTCGGCAGCCTATTGTTCAAATTGATCGGCAGCCTGGTCATCCTGCCGTTTGTCCATCCGCTGGCGAATCTGATGGATGAGCTATCGCTACCGAAGTCAGAGCTGGTGATCTATTTCCACGTTTTCTATAACCTGGTGCGCTGCCTGGCGATGGTGCCATTTGCCGAGCTGATGGCGCGTTTTTGTAAACGAATTATTCGTGATGAGCCTGAACTGGATACCCATCTGAAGCCGAAACATCTGGATGTCAGCGCGCTGGATACGCCAACGCTGGCGCTGGCTAATGCTGCCCGCGAGGTGTTGCGCATTGGCGATGCGATGGAACAGATGATGGAAGGGCTAAAAAAGGTCATGCACGGAGAACCGCGTGAAGAGAAAGCGCTACGCAAGCTGGCGGATGACGTTAACGTGCTCTACACCGCGATTAAGCTTTATCTGGCGCGAATGCCAAAAGACGAGCTGGCGGCGGAGGAGTCCCGCCGGTGGGCGGAGATTATCGAAATGGCCCTGAACCTCGAACAGGCGTCGGATATTATCGAGCGAATGGGCAGTGAGATTGCCGACAAGTCGCTGGCGGCGCGTCGGGCATTTTCAGAAGAAGGATTGAAAGAGCTGGATGCGCTTTACGATCAACTGCTCAGTAATCTGCAACTGGCGATGTCGGTCTTTTTCTCCGGTGATGTCACCAGCGCCCGTCGGTTGCGCCGCAGTAAACATCGCTTCCGTATACTTAATCGCCGATACTCACATGCGCATGTCGACCGCCTGCACCAGCAGAACGTGCAAAGCATTGAAACCAGCTCGCTCCATTTAGGGCTGCTGGGCGATATGAAGCGTCTTAACTCACTGTTCTGTTCGGTCGCCTATAGCGTACTGGAACAGCCGGATCAGGACGAGGAACGGGGCGAGTATTAAGTGAAATGCCGGATGGTGGGGCCTACGGAGAACATGCGCGTAGGCCCGCCATTCGGCATTCAATGTGCCAGGGATTAAAAGCGATGACCCGCTTCCAGCGCCACGGCCTCTTCGCCCGCTTTAAACACCCAGGTGGTATTCGGGCCGCCGAGAACCGCCTGGCCGTTGCTCACCTGAATCCAGTTACCTTCCGGCAAACCAATCACTGTCAGTTCCGGCGCGACCACCAGCAGTTCGCGAATACGCTGCTCGCGGGTCTCGCCCTTATGACCTTCCGGCAAGGCGTTAGTGAAGTGAGGATTAATTTGCAGCGGGAACAGATCCAGCGCGTCGAAACCGTTTGGATCGACGATCGGCATATCGTTGGTCGTGCGGATAGTCGGGCAGGCAAGGTTAGCGCCCGCGCTCCAGCCGATATACAGTGCGCCGCGTTTTACCCTGTCCGCCATCGGCGCCAGCAGCCCGCGTTCACGCGATTCTTTCAGTAGCTGGAAGGTATTTCCGCCGCCGACAATAATGATTTCCGCTTTCTCAATCGCTGCAAGCGGATCGGCGACACGATGAATCCCTGTGACGTTTATCCCTAATGGCGCAAGTACCTCTGCGGTTTTATCCGTGTACTCGTCCCATGTTTGCGTGACGCCGGCAAACGGAATAAACACGGCTGAGCGTCGACCGTTCAATTGATTCGCTATCAGCGGCAGAGCGTGTTCCAGCCAGGCTTTACCCGGCAGCGTCGAGTTACTTAATAAAAGCAGTTCCATTACTTCTCCACCTCATCAGGAAATGTCAAAACGTAATAATGCTACCATTATCCATTTAATGTCTTGCTGATATGGCTCATGATGTTATGCGTGTCACAGGCAAAGCGCGGTCGCTAAAAGTGACGCCAGGCCAGATCTGCTATCTGGTATCGCCTGAAAAATTACAGGTATAATCCGCAAAATTATTTAACACGTTTAGAGACGAAAATGGCAAAACTGACCTTACAAGAGCAACTGCTACAAGCGGGATTAGTGACCAGCAAAAAAATGGCCAAAGTCCAGCGCACGGCTAAAAAATCACGCGTTCAGGCTCGTGAGGCCAGAGAGGCGGTGGAAGAAAATAAAAAGGCGCAACTTGAGCGTGATAAACAACTCAGTGAACAGCAAAAACAAGCGGTTTTAGCGAAAGAGTTTAAAGCTCAGGTTAAGCAACTTATTGAAATGAATAGAATCAATGTCTCTAAAGGCGATATTGGTTTTAACTTCACCGATAATAACGTCATCAAAAAAATAGACGTGGATAAGCTCACTCAGACGCAACTGATTAATGGGCGTCTCGCGATTGCGCGTCTGGCTATCAATAACAGCGGTGAATGTGAATATGCGATTATTCCCGCGAGCGTCGCCGATAAAATCGCACAACGAGATGCGGACAGTATTGTCGTAAACAGTGCGCTGAGTCAGGAAGAGCAGGACGAAGATGATCCGTATGCCGATTTTAAAGTTCCTGACGATTTGATGTGGTAAGTCACATTCCCGACGTTTATGTAGAAAAATTTCTCAGAGAGTAAATATGCTGACCGACACATCTACCCGGCTTAATAAATATATTAGTGAAAGCGGCATCTGTTCGCGTCGCGAGGCGGACCGTTTTATCGAACAGGGCAATGTTTTTATCAACGGCAAACGCGCCGCCATTGGCGATCAGGTGGTCGCCGGGGATGTTGTTAAAGTAAATGGTCGGTTGATTGAGCCGCGAGAAGCGGATGATTTAGTGCTGATTGCGCTGAATAAACCGGTTGGCATTGTGAGTACCACTGAAGACGGCGAACGCGACAATATTGTCGATTTTGTGAACCACAGCAAACGTATCTTCCCGATTGGTCGTCTTGATAAAGACTCACAGGGGCTGATATTTCTGACTAACCACGGCGATCTGGTCAATAAGATTCTGCGTGCCGGTAACGATCACGAAAAAGAGTATCTGGTGACGGTGGATAAACCGATTACCGACGAGTTTATTCGCGGTATGGGCGCTGGCGTGCCGATTCTGGGTACCGTCACCAAAAAATGTAAGGTGAAAAAAGAGGCGCCGTTTGTCTTTCGCATCACCCTGGTGCAGGGATTAAACCGTCAGATCCGCCGTATGTGTGAATACTTTGGTTATGAAGTGACGAAACTGGAGCGTACGCGCATTATGAACGTCAGCCTGAGCGGGATTCCGCTGGGCGAGTGGCGCGATCTGACGGACGATGAGCTGATCGATCTGTTTAAATTGATTGAGCGTTCCTCTTCCGAAGCCAAACCAAAGGCCAAAGCGAAGCCGAAGACCACGGGTATTAAGCGACCGGTCGTTGCGATCGAAAAAAGCAATGAGAAAGCGCGCCCGACATCAAGCGGTAAGCGCTTTACCTCGCCGGGACGAAAGAAGAAAGGACGTTAACGTCTGCCGCGCGTCGGCGTATTCGCCGACCAGGAGAATGACGCTTCCGTATCGGGTTTATACGCCTGCTTTTTCTTCAACTGGCGGGCTTTTTTCGCTTCAGCCTCACGCAGCGCCATCAGCTTATCGATGTACTCCTTTTTTACGCTGTTGGTCTCAGAATTGGTCAGCGGACGCCCGTGCGCAATACGGGCGCGGTCCAGCAACGTTTTCAGTTCGCGCTGTTCGCGCTCGGTCATCTCTTTTTGGGTAATGCGGGGGAGTGCCATACGGGTGCCCTCAGTTAGCCGATGCATTTAGAGCCTATCCCATTAGGGCTATTTTACTTGCCATTTTAGACCTGGGCAGTGCTCAAAATCCTCACGTACTACGTGTACGCTCCGGTTTTTGCGCGCTGTCCGTGTCCAAACTGGCTGCGCCAATAACGCCTGGTGGGATAGGCTCTTAGTCTACGGCAATACGCAACGGGCGGATAGCGCTCAGTCAGCAATCCGCAGCTTTCCGGCGAAATCCTGTGGCGTATAACCCGTTGACGTAAATCCTTTATCCGTGATGATGTTATCGATTTCTTTTACGCTTGCGATGCACATCACACCGTCCTGACCAAATTTGGTATGGTCGGCAAGAATCACTGATTTTTTGCTCATCGCAATCATGGCTTTGGCAACGTAGGCTTCTTCAAAGCTCTTCACCAACACGCCATGCTGGGGAGAAATGCCGCCAGCGCCAATAAAACAGATATCCGCGTGAATCGCGTTAATCTGCTGACACACCGAGACGCCGAGGTTGGCGCGAAAATGGTAATCATATTCGCCGCCTAATACATACACGCGGGCCTGCAGGTTATGCTCTTTAATTTTATCGGCAATCAGGGCTGAATTGGTAATCACGGAAAAAGCGAGAGGCGGTAATTGCTCGGCCAGAATAAGGTTAGTTGTGCAGGAATCAATAAACAATGTATCCCGTTCACTGACCATTTCGGCGGCAAGTTTGCCAATCGCTATTTTCTCTTCGCGATGCGCCTCTATTCTTGCGCTAAACGCATCCTCCTGGACAACTTGCTTTTTGACTGCGCCCCCATGAATCTTAGTGATTTTGCCTTCAGATTCCAGTAAGGAGAGATCGCGACGAATGGTTTCCGAGGTGACGTTGAGCATTTCCGATAATTTAATAACGGTGACTTCACCGAATTTGTTTAATTCATCAAGAATATGTTTTCGTCTTTTAATTGGATTCATTATCTTTCGCCGTCGTCAACCTTTGGCGCATGGTAACTGGATGCGTCAGGCAACGCAACCACTCCAATGCATGGACGATACCCTCCTCATCATTCGTGGCAGTCACATAGCCGGCCTGCCGCTTTACTGCATCCGGCGCGTTGCCCATTGCGATGCTGATTCCGGCGGCGGCAAACATGCTGACATCATTCTGCTGATCGCCAATCGCGACCACCTTGTCAGAAGATATATTTAAATAATGAATTAATTGTTCTATTATGCACCCTTTATTTATATCGGATCTTTGAATATCAATATAATTCTCTCCCGTGACAACCGCATAATATCCACAAGGCAGGTGATTATTCACTTCTGTACACAGATTATCTATCTCCGGAGATGCGGCAACAAGTGTAATTTTATATATGTTGCGACGATTAAAGATATTTTCTGCAGTTTCAGTTATAAGCGGTAATCCAAATAAGCGAGCCTCATATGTTGTCCAGTGCGCAATCAGTCTATCGTCACGATGGTGAATTGCTTCGGCACTAAAAAAATGGTGGTGATAGCGGGAAAGAGAAATATGCTGGTCAATATTCCACAGGTCTGTGGCGGTCAGAGGGGCAGCATGAATAATGCGCGGCCCCGCCATCTCCAACAGGTGTCCGCAGTTAAAACCGGCGCACCAGCTAAACAACCTATCAACCTGTTGTTGGCGTAGCAGGCGTACCATTGAGGAGACTGGTCTGGCGGAACATGCCGCCAGCAGACCACCGTCCTGGCGGAACGCAATCAGCGCCTGACGCGTGCGCGGGCTGATTGTTTTCTGCGAGGTGAGTAATGTTCCATCCAGATCGGTGATCAACAACATCTCTCGTTCCCTGATATCAATGAACAATAAACGGCGTAACGGCTTCTTTGGCGGCGTTGCACACCATGTTGTCGATAGCCGTACCGACCACCAGAATATTGACTCCGGTATCTTTAAACGCTTTCGCGTTGGCGAGGTTAATCCCGCCTTCCGCCAGCGTCGGAACATCCACCGCGCCGACCAACGCCCGCAGGCGATCTTTAATCATCTGCGGGATATCGCCTGCCGCTACGCCTTCATAGCTCATGCCTGTCATCAGACCAATCATATCCACGCCGATATCCTGCATTCGCTTCGCCACGCTGGCGACTTCTTCCGGCGTGCGTGCAGGAATACCGAAAGTATGCAGATCGTCAGGATGGCCAATGTAGGCATCGACAGTCAGACCATACTGATGGGCGAGATTAACGATGTCCTGCAGATCGTCCCAGTCGGATTTATGCGTATGTAAACCGTCGGCCCCAGCGCGGGCAATCTCCAGAATTTCCGTTTCGCTGAGCGGCACCGGTAAGGTTTCGGTAAAACCGCCGGCGATACCAACGGTGATAAAAATATCGTCCGGGACCACATTACGCACACCGTGTACGGCCTCAGCCATCTGGCTATTGGTGATTTCGTGACGAATCTGCTCCGCCGCGTGCATGTTGCTCACGCCTTTGTGTCCACGCGCCAGCGCCAACGCAGGGTGGTTCGGCTCCAGTAGCTTAACGCCAGCCTCACACACGGCTTTCGCCAGGCGCGCATCGTCGCCGGTTATTCCTGTGCTGAGGATGGTTTGCCCGCCGTGAAGCGTGATGGCTTCTTTCACTTTCTGTAACGCTTTGGCGCGTTTTTTATTCATATCGCCTTTAAACATGGTGTACCTCTGGTGTTGGTGCATTAATTAACGGCTGTCGTTGTTGATTCGCTCTGTACGACAGGTTTGAAACGGTTAGCAATAATGGTGGTAAGGCAGGTCATCGCCATTGTGGCAATCATTACGATGGCCATCTGGAGCGCATTGCTGGATAAGAACGGTGAGGCGAAAGCCGGAACATAGGCCACGCCTTTGACGTTAAAAAAGCCCAGCATCATGCCGCCCATCCCGGCCCAAAAAATGGCGGAGCCAAAAACAATTTTGTTGGCGAACATGAAGGGATAGGCGGATTCAACAAAGGTGCCAAAACCCAGGTTAATGAGCAGGCCCGGCGTAGCGACGGCAGCTTCGCTTTTTTCACGCGGGGCGATCACATTGGCAAGGTTAATACCTGCGGCCACCATCACCAGACCGACCATATCGACCGCGCCGAGGAAGCTGACGCCGGATTTTTCCATCTCCAGCAGCACCAACGGCAGGATCACCGCGTGATAGACGCCGCCGAGAATGGCAGGCCAGATAACCAGACCAGCCAGCAGCCCGGCAAGAATTGGGCTGAATGCCAGCGTGCTTTCGATAGCCAGTTTGATGTAATTACCCGCAGATAGCGCCAGCGGACTCAGCAGATAGTGCATGATTAACCCAGCGGCAAGGCCCGATATCCCACCGGCGACGATGTTGACGGTAGTCATTGGGAAGCGCCAGTTCAGGCACAGCTCGAACAGCCAACGGACGAAAATCCCCGCCATTACACCGCCGATAATGCCGCCGATCAGTCCGCCCTCTACGGAAAGCACGCCAGCGACGACCCCGGCCACAATTGAAACTTCATCCAGTTCGGAAATCTGTTTTGCCGCCAGTACCGCGACTAACACCGGCAGGCCTTTTAATAAGATTTCAAAGATATCGTTAAGTTTTTCCAGTCCTGGTATATGGCTCAGGGCGAGTACAATCGCCATGGCGATAAAGCCTGGTAGCGCAGGGATCATGATGCTACGAATGTTAAAACGTTTGAGCAGGCTTTTTCCGGAACCGCTCTGCGAGGGTGAAGCGCTACCCAACTGTGGTTTGTACTTGATTCCCCAATGTTTACACAGTGACGCCACGAAGGAGACGGCGCGGGTACGGCTGGTGGTGCCGGTTGTTCCCGAGGTCGCGACCACATTCGCCCCCTTTGCCGCCACCAGCGCCATGGAGGTTCCCCCGGTGCCGACAATCGGTGTTTTCATCTCAACGGCGGCGGCAAAAACGGCCTGGTTCGCCTTTACCGGATCGGCGCTCATTACCACGATCCCATCGATCTCACCGCAGCGGATCATCTCAGCGATTTGGCGATCGCTTTCTACTACCGAGGTGTTTACCTCCGAAAGTTTGCCCTGAAATATGCGCTGTGGTTTTTGTTGGTTTTCTGTGGTTAATGCATAAACCGATGCCGGGGTATCCGGTTTGGCGACGTCCATCGAGGCTTCTGCCGCGATAAACTGTACGGCGGCCACATTTACGCCCGCAGCCTCACACTGCTGATAAATCTCCTGGAGTAACTTCTCTGGCTCGGCGCCACCCAGGTTGTAGAGGTTGCCTCCACTGCTTCCAATAATCGCAATTTTTTTCATAGCGGCCTCAAATAGGGTAAGGGGGTTATCTGTGTTGTAGTGCAATCATAATTCCAACTAAAACAAAATAAAGCAACAATAGAAAAGTGGGCTTATACCAAAAGATATCAATTTTTAAATGTAACTCATTAAAATATAATGATTAATTTATGTTTTTGCTTTGTGTTGTTTTGTGTTGTTTTGTGACGGGGTTCAAAATGGGGAGTGCATAAATAGGGGAAAGTTGCCCATGTTGATGGGACGAGTAGGGTGTACAGATTCCTGAGCAGTATTCCGCCAGCAGCGCCTGGCGCGGAACCGCTGGATGACGCGCCTGCGTCGCCATCCGGCAACGTATCGCCCGATGGCGCTTACGCTACCGGGTATACTCACTTAAAGCGGCGATACGCCGGGCTTTATACCCGGCGAGAGATTCAACAATCGTATTGCCAGCTACTGGCTAAGGCATAAAGGTGGCTGGGGGAGTAGCGCCAGCTATCGTTTAGTCCGAGAAATTCAGCGCAAAACTCGCTGCAAAACAGTTTATCTTTGCGCTCCCGGTTATACAGCGCGATACCGAGCGCGCCCTGCCAGTCATAGCGTTTGCCGTTGTGTTTGCGGAAAAAGGCCTCCACTTCCGGCAACGTGGCCTTTAACGGTAGCTTATCCCACTTATCGTCCGGTAACAGTATTATCTTTCCCCGCACGCCGCGATCGCGAAACGACGCGGAGTAGCAGAGGTATTCATTACCGCCGTGTTCTACCGCCAGTTCACAGTGAGAGTAGATACCGCGCGTGACTTTGCGCGTGAGCCAGTCGGCAAACCTGGCGATGCCGCGATACGCCGATCGCCCCTTATAGCAGGCGAGCCAGACGGTGGTTTGATTCATGGCTGCCAGCCTGATGAATAGTCGTAGTCGAGCACAGCCTCGATATCCTCCAGCGCCTCTACCGCCGCAATATGCCGCTGCGCGTTGGCAAACAGGCGCATATCGTGATCCATAGTGACGGTTTCAAACTGCGCGGCGATGTCGTTGGTCAGTTCAATCAAACCGTTATTTTTGGTCTGCCACATTAACCCTGCCGGAATCTGCTTTGCCTGACCCATTCTGGTGAGTGACATTTGCTGAATACGGCTGTTAGCATCGCTATGGAAGTGGTTGCCGTCGATGACGATATAGTCGGCGGTAACGGTGTCGCGCCGGGTTTTGATTTGCTGAATTTTGGCTGCTTTTATATCGCTAAGAACCATACGCATCTGAGTTTCATCAAATACCCATTCGCCTTTTTCCAGCTTATAAAAGTTACCTGGTGGTGGAGCAGTGACAAATGATAATGTTTCACTATTAACCCAGGTACGATTATTCGTGTTTGCGTATTCTTGCCATTGTTGTTCAGTAACTTCAATCAAATATTTTCTTTCTGGATAATTGTAGAGTTCTGTATCCATCCAGTCCAGGACAATAAATGATTGTGGATCATAATATGCGTATTTTGCCATTTTAATTTACCATGAAATTTTCACGAAACCGGAGGAGCCTTTTGTGCCATCAGTATATGCAACAGTCTCATACTCGCTAAGATATTCATTACTGGAGTTTCCTCCTGCACCGCCTGAACCATAACCAGTTGCATTCGTTGGCGCTGTTATTATTACCTTACCGTCATTGTTTTTAGAGAATGTTCCAGATCTACCACCACAGCCAAGAGATGAGCTTTCACCATTTAGACCTAAGTAAACATCATATATATTCCCTCCACCAAGAGCCGAATAGGAACCTTTGCCCCCACCTCCTGACGAGGTATAACTATTGCCAGTACCGCCAGAAGCAATAATATCCATAAAAGATGATGAACCACCATCCCCTCCAGGGTCACCTCCCCTGAACTGTATTACACTGCCAGTTTTTGTTTCACTAAATCTTTGCCCACCGAATCCGCCGATGCCAACATTTACAGGAAGTTGTTCACCAGGATGAACAGATTTATAACCAATTTTTATTTCACCACATGCCCCCCCCATAGCTGTGTATGAGTAAGTTTTAAAACTATTACTTCCGCCGGTCCCACCGCCGCCACCGCCCATTACTTCGACAAATAGAGTCGTCACTCCATCTGGAACCGTAAATGTCCCATTTGTGGTAAAAAACTGCGTATGAGTATGGTTCGCCGGGGCCGCCGCACTCGCCTTATCCATCGCCGCCTTTACCGCGCTCGGTGTTGCCGCCTCCGTCGTACTGATGCTGTCCGTCGCGTTATTAAGCTTCACGATCCCTTTTTGCGTCAGCGTACCGTCCGGGACGCCGGTAATCTGGTTCCAGGCGTGAGTATGGCTGGCTGGAGCTGCCGCATTCGCCTTATCCATCGCCGCCTTGACCGCGCTCGGCGTTGCCGCTTCTGTTGTGCTGGTGCTGTCCGTCGCACTGTTAAGCTGAACGATCCCCTTTTGCGTCAGAGTGCCGTCCGGGACGCCAGTGATCTGGTTCCAGGTATGGGTATGATTACGCGCTTCCGCCATCGCCGCTTTCACCGCCTTTGGCGTGGCCGCTTTGGTTTCGTCATCGCTGTCGGTGGCATTACTGAGCTGCGTAAACCCTTTCTGCGTTAATGTCGCATCCGGGTGATTTGTCGAATGTTCATGCTCGTCCAGCCGGGCATCCACGTAATCGCGCGTCGCCAGCACAATGCTCGGATCGACAGTCAGCGTGACCGCCGTGGTGTTGGAGACTTCCATAATCAGGCGAATGCAGACCTGCTTGCCGCAGCCGCCCGGCAGCAGCGGTTTGTAGGATTCCGGGAATTTGCCGATGGCGATCAGTTCACCGTCGGCATCGAATACGCCCACTTCACGCACGTACCAGCCGCCAACCTCTTCCGGCAGCACCAGTTCGGCAATCAGCCAGTTGGGATTGTTCGGCGCAACGGTTAGCGTATTCATATCGCCGCGCCAGACTTCGTGGCGTAAAGTGGTCTGGCTGGTGGTCGGTTCATAATACTGTCCGCCGCCGTCGCCAACCGCCATCTTTTGCAGATGTATCTGTTTCTTATCCGCAAGGGCGCTGGCGATTTTCGCCATTCCCCTGTCGGTCAGGAGGGTATAAAACTCATTATCCATAATTACTCCGGGTAAATAGATGTAATTTCAAGGCTCCATTGCCCTGTACCGAAATAGATCGGTTTAGTTTGTTGAACTTCCAGAACCTGGAAGGGTAAGACGGTCGTTATTTCTCCACCGTAAAGCGCGCTGCCGATAACAGGAATAGCGCTTTGGTTAATTATCCAGACAATTAACGCTTCCAGCTTTGAGCGCACGTTCTTATACTCATGAATAAGAACGACCAGATTATTAAAAAGATTTTCATTCATGCCCTGGTTGATGAGCTCAATTTCAACCTTGAAGAAATAAGCCTTACCGCCATACTCAAACCATTCTGAAATCGTGCCGGGTAAGGATAATATTTCCAGTACACGGCGAACGGCCCAGGGAGTTCCTTTATATTTATGCAGTTCAATCGCCTGTTTAATTAACTCTCGTTTCTCCTGTTCATTGGCGGAAAATAGCCAGCCTTCGAGCCCCTGTACATGAAATTGTTCGGCCAACGAGGGCAGTGCCGAGGCATCAACGATATCCACCAGATAGACCAGCAACGCCGTCAGGTCGATTTGCGCAAAGCGTTCGGCGGCAATATTCGCCAGAATCGAAAAACGTTCGTCGCTGGCCAGCGGCGGCGGCAGAAGCAATTTATCCATCGCTGACTCCGGCAATCGTCACGTCAATAGCCGTACATTCCGCCCATTCGTGCGCCTGCAATACTTTTTTTGCGGGCATATCCAGCGCCACGTCGTACACGCCATCGACCTGCAATACTTTAATTATCTGGTTTGGCACAATGTCCTGGCCCAGTCGGGTCTGGCGCGAGCGCGTCCATGTATTAATCGCTTCACGCGCGGTGGCAAGCGTTGTCTCCTGGTCAGCGGTGTTAAACAGTGTTAGCCGGGCGCAGATCTGATAAGTCACGCGCGGCGCGCGCTTCGCGCTGACCTTATCGGTTAGCGGGCGCTTGTTCTCTTTGCTCACCTCCCGTTCGATCCGGGCGAGAAGTTCCGGCCCCGGCAGACCGTTCAGGGTCAGCGGATAGAGTTCCACGCAGCCTTCCGCCAGCCCTTCATCCGGCCCCAGCACCGCCACGTCGATAATCGACTGGCTGACCGAGAGCGTATGGAAGCGATAGGCGCCATAGCTGCCCGCGTTGCTGAAACTTTCCGGCGCTAGCTGGATGCGTTTACGTAGCGCGTTGTCGTTCTCTTCGCCGCAGCCGCCACTTGAGGCCGTCAGATTGGTGACGCTGAGATCGTAATTGCCTACCCGATCCACCAGCGCGCTAATTTGTGCAGGCTGCCAGTTGTTGCCGGATTCACCGGTTGCTACACAGGTTGCAGTTACCGCAACGCTCAGGCTGCCCGCAGGCAACAGAACATCTTCGTCGGTGGCGAACATCACGCTATCCGACGCGCTGGCGCGAGTACCCTGTGGAATCAACAGGTTACTTTTAGCCGCTTGAGTAACAGAAAACTGCAGCGTGGTTTTCGCCGCCTGAGCGGGCAGACGGTGAACGCCAACCAGCTCGCCTAAATAATCCAGCATCGGCGCGCGGGAATACGCGACCAGGTTTTGCTTCGCCGCCTCCTGAATGCCGATACGGACAAGGTTTTCACGATAAGCAAACAGGTCAATGAGCAGCCGCTCAGCCTGCGCCGGGTAGAGTTTTTTACCGCTGGCTTCTTCATATTGCGCAATCATCTCGCTGGTGATTTGCGCGGGGTCGCGGTCAATAAAGTCGGGTTCGGCTATCGCCATAACACCTCCGTTGAGTTGATTACGCCGTCTGCGGCACGCCATTGCACGCGTAACGTCAGGTGTTCGCCGTCAATCGTCGGCGTCACCTTCAGCAACCAGCAGCGGGGTTCCCACATGCGAATCGCTTCCACCGACTCCCGAACAACGTGCGGAATAGCCCGCTCGATCGGGTAATCGATATAGCGCCACAGATTGCTGCCAAAAAGCGGCCTGTGGGGATCGCTGCCGCGCGGCGTGCGCAGAAGGATGTGTATTGCCTGATGAATATCATCCAGCCCGCAGACGTATTCTTCAGGACGTTGCAAGGCAGGTTGCCAGTGCAGGGTCGAGGGTCGTGTTTTCGTGTTCATGAGGCTATTTTCGCCTCCTGGCGGGGGGAACGATATTAAAGCGCTTTAGGAAACGAATTGATTACACAAAGAAAACCCGCCGTGACGGCGGGGTTGGGTTAGTGAGAGTGATGGTTGGAGTTGCCGCCGCCGTCCATCAGCGTGCCGCTGGCGTTAACGTTGCCGAGGACATTCACGTTGCCCGTGATAACCGCGCTGTTTCCGACGCCGCCGCTACCTGCCATACCGCCAAGCCAGGTGAGTTTTTTCATCACGGTAACGTCGCCGGTAAAGGTGCTGAGCGGCGCATCGACGGTGACATTCAGCGCTTTAATACCCGTATGGGGCGCTTCCACGTTGACATTTACCGCCTTGACGCCCACGGAGGTGGCCGCCACGTCTACGGTTTCTGATATCACCGTGACGTGCTGCGCCCTGACCTCTACTTGCGGTGAAGTAAGCTGCGTACGTTCCTTCACTTCAATGACGATTTTTTCTATGCCGCCGTTGACGGTGAGCTGGTGTAACGCACGGTCATATTCAAAGGCCGCGCCGTCGGAAAACTGCACGTAGCGCTTGTCGCGCGAGGCCAGCGGCGCGGTATCCACGCTGGAGTAGACTGCGCCCAGCACCACGCCATCCTCGCCGTTGTCGTCGAGCAAAACTTCCACCTGTTCGCCAATATCCGGTAGCCAGTAATCTTTGTTGTCCTGCGTGTTGCGTTGCAGCACCGCAAGCCAGTTACTGCGCAGGTTATCGCACTCCGGTAGAGTGACTCTGACGCGCACGACCGCCTCATCAATATCGCTGATAATGCCTGTCTGGCGGGTAACGCCTTTCATATTGTCTCCTTACTGGCTGGTTGCCGGTCCGCGTGAAATGTCGATTTCGGTAGTGTAGCCGCCGCTGCGCGTGAGTTTGTGCATGGATTTATCAATCAGCCATTGCCCGGAAAGCACGCCAAAATCGCTCAGTTCTATCTTGTTGCCCGCCGTCAACTGCGGGCAGCCCATCATGCTGAGCGTGCCGGTTTGCTGGTATTCGTTGTGGCTGTCCAGCGCGGCATTGGCTTTAGCCTGCGCCGCGCCGGTATCCGGAGCGCGACTGTTAATCTTCAGGGTATCGGCGCTGGTCGCCGCACCGCGCGCCGGGGCTTTTTTCTGGCTGTCATGGGTGTAGATAACCAGTTCTTTTTGCTTGCTATTTTGATGCTGCACGGTGGCGTTTTTGTAGATCCGGTTGATGGTATCTTTGAACGTGTAGTGCGAAATATCCGTCCGCCTGAGCGTCTTCACCGGCGCCAGACAGCGTAGCGTCGGCAGATGCGAAAAGATAAGCTCCGTCGCCGTCACTTTCACGGTATAGCCATATTCACTCGCCAGCCGTTTGAGAAACGCCACGTCGGTTTCGGCATATTGCGTGACCCGATCAATCGTCAGCGGCGCAATCTTGCCCACCAGCGTTAAACCGTGTTTTTGCGCGATGCGACTGGCGATGGCGTAAAGCGTAGTCTCCTCAAAGCCCTGGCTGTTTTTGGTGCGTAGCGCTTTGCTGACCGAGGTGGCGATACCGTCGATATTGACCGTCGAAGGCGGCGCGCTGATATCAATTTTATCAATGATATAGGTTCCGCAATCGAGCAGATCTTCGCCCTGGTAGCCCAGGCGCAGCGCCAGCGTGTCGCCTTTTCCCGGATACCATTCGTTTACCCAGCGCCCGGCGCTATCTTCCAGCGCAATGGCAATAACATCCGACTCGTTTTTAATGCTGTCGCTGTAACTGATGCTGGTGACGTAAGGCACGATGTCGTAAGTGATCTCTTTATGTCCGTACCAAAGGGTAAAAATGGGCGTCAGGGTGGCGAACACCCCGCCGGATACCGTTATCTCAGCCATGGCGGTAGCTCCGGGGTCGTTTGCGTGACGCTGACAACCGGGATGACCAGCCGCACGCCTGACGGCAAAACCGGCATAATAGCGACGTGCGGATTGGCCGCGATGATGCGTTCGTAGGCCAGCGCATCGCCGTAATAGCGCCAGGCGAGATTATCCCAGCGTTCGCCGTCGGTGGTGATATGTTCAAGGTAGCGCATTACAGACTCCTCGTAATATCGGCGGCGGCAAGCTGGCTCACGTCAGGGGCGCTTGTTTGCAGCGTGCCGCGCGCCTGATTGACCAGCGTCGCGGCGCTGTCGTAAGCCGCTTCCGCGATGCTGCTGGTGATAGTGTCAAACAGCGATTCGGCGTGTTCGATAAGCGTGCCAGCGTCGCGCGCGCATTCGCGGATCCCCGGCAGGCTGTCGATCAGTTCCTGCATTTTCGCCGCCAGCGCTTTCGGCAGCCCGGCCAGCGTTTGCAAATCCAGCGGCTGCTGGAACAGCGCGTCTATCGAACTCATGGTTTTTTTCAGCGAATCGACGATATCGCCACATTTTTCTTTCAGCGCTTTGGCTTCCTTCACCAGCTCTTTCGCCTGGGCGATCGTTTTTTTGATGTCATCAATGGCGTCAGCCACCTCATCCATCATCTCTTTGGCTTCACGCATACCCTCTTCGACGGCGCTCATCAGTTCATCGAACCAGGAATCGCTAACGTCGGGAAGCTCATCCAACATCTCGTCAATGTTCGGTTCCTGGGTGGTGATGGCCGGAGGCAGTAACGGGCTCTTCGGATCGCCGGTGTACTCCTGTAGCGACAGACTGCCGCCCTGGGCAATGACGTTACCGTAAGGATCGGTGTGCTGGTGGGTAGCGGTCAGATCGGTAATCACGAACCAGCCGCGATAATCACCATTGCCGAACACCAGCGCCATCGCCTGGTGCGCGGTCATCGCTTCCCGCAGACGGTTCAGCTCGGTGGTCGGCTGGCAATACTGACTATGAAAGTTGAATTTCAGGGTGATTTTGTCCAGCTTATCGCCGATAAATTGCACGCCCGGTTTCCCTTCAATACGGGCATGGCTGGTATAATCCACGCCCATCGTGCTTTCAAATTCGTCCCAGTAAGCGACGACGTCAAATTCTATTTCGCCTAATACGGCATACATTATGCGTACTCCCGGCGCCGTTGTTGCGCCATGACATCGTTAATTATTCTCTCCAGCTCGCGTTTACTCAGCGACAGCACGTTGTTGATATCTTTGGCGGCATTCGCGCCGCTTCCCTGCACGGTAACCTGCGGGGAAAAGTGTACCTGCACGTTGCTTTGCGCGCGGGAGGGCAGCGTATAAGGTTTCCCGCCGGATTTGCCGGGAAGCGCGGCTGGCGTCGGCGGCGTGGCGGCGCTTTTCGTCTTCATAGGCTGCGGCGAGGCCATCGTTTTGGCCGTGGACGCCAGCGGCGTTGTCACCGCTTTCGCTCCCGATGCCAGCGGCGCGCTGGCCTGTTGCGCGACCATTGTTCCGGCAATACCGGGGACGGCGGCGGCGACAGACGGCATTTCAGCGTTGATGCCCAGCGCGCTTTTCGCCCAGTCGGGGATCAGCGATTTTATCTTCTCAATCGCCCCGTTCAGGAAAGGAAGCGCATTCAGAATGCCCTTGATCAGGCTATCCAGAATATTGCCGCCAAATTCGCTGAAGCTGGCGGGGAGTTCAATGCCAAACCAGTCCAGTACGCTGGCGAAGGCGCGGTAAAACAGCCCCAGCGGCGACCAGTCGAGAATCAAACGCGTGACGCCGGCAATGCCTCCGTCAAAGGCGGTTTTGATGCGCTCCCAGACTCCGGCAAAGAAACCGGAAATCGGTTCCCAGTAGCGATAAAGTAAATAGGCGGCGCCTGCGATAGCGGTGATAGTCAGGCCGACAGGGTTCATCAGCAGCGCCCGACCCAGCCAGATAAACGTCTGGCCGACCAGCCGTAGCCCTTTTATCAGGCCGTTTCCCAGCAGCATCGTCAGGCTTTTCGCACCGTTGCCAAACGATTTCAGAACCGACAACGCGCGACTGCCGCCGCCCAGCGCCAGACCGGCTTTGACCTTCAGGAAGATATCGATCAGGCGAATAAACGGTGACGCAATGAGGTTTGCTCCCAGCCTGAGAATATTCAGCGCCCCGTTGAACAGCCAGATAACGCCAACGACTTTGGCGACCCCTTGCACCAGCGCCGGATTTTCCCGCAGCCAGGCGCTGAACTGCCGCACCAGCGGCGTGACGCTTTGCGCCAGTTCGCCAATGGCGGGCATCAGTTCCAGGCCGACGGTCAACCACAGATCGTTAAGTGAAAGCTGTAGCGCTTTGGTCTGCTCTCCGGGCGATGTCATTTTCGCGGCGAAGTCATCATCAATAAAATTTTGCCCCGCCGCCTGCATTGCGGAGGCTTTTAGCTGGCGATATTCGTCCATATTCGCCAGCATCGGGGCGAGAAAATCCCGCGTTTGCGCATCGCCGAACATCGCGCCGAGGTTAAATTTCTCCGCCATGGCCTGTAGCGCGTCGCCGCGCGCGGAAAGATCCTCAATCTTCATGGTTTGCCTGAAGGTGTCGAGGATCTGCGGGTTCATTTTCTCCAGTTGCATCTGCACGATGTGGGCCATCGCTTCCGTCACGCCGATGCCGTTTTGCTGATGCTCCAGCAGCGATCCCTGAAGATCCACGCCATGGCGGGCAAACCAACTGTCCGTCTCTTTCGAGAAGGCGGATTTCAGGAAATGGTCGAAATTCGCTGCCGCCGCGCCTGCGTCAGGGGCGTTTTTCATGGCGATTTGCATCGTTGCGGTCAGTTCCGCAATGCCTTCTTTCCCCTGAGCGTCGGTTTTTCCGGCAAAGGCGTTAATCCACTGGGTTTGTTCTGCAACGGAGCCGCCGCCGCTTTTTGCCACGCTGTACAGCATATTTTGCGCAAAACGGAAGTCGTCAGGGGCGATGTTCAGTTTGTCGCGAGTGGCCAGAGCCGCCTGCGCCCAGCTTTGCGCGCTGTCGCGGGAGGCGGTTGCGGCTTTGGCGATATCGGGCATGTAGCGGCTAAGATCCTGCAATGCGCTGACGCCGCCTTCGATCATCGTGGCGGCGGCGCTTTGCAGATCTTTTTGCTCCTGATTGAAATCAAGACTCCAGTCGCGGAGATTCAGGCTCAGGGCGTCCCGCGCGGTGTTATCCATGCCGCCTTTCGCCGCCATATCGACCATGTTGCCCTGAAATTCGTAAGGCAGCTTCCAGTCGGGAGTCTCAACGTTCAGGAGCTTGCCGAACTGCCCGGCGAAAGTTTGTGTTTTTTCCAGCAACCCGGCGCGCTGTTTATCGTTCTCTTCCCGGCGAAGGGCAAAGTTAGCGAGCTGTTGCGTAAGCCGGGTGATTTTTGTTTGCTCAAAGCTGAGCGTGTATAGCGTGCTGGCGTTGAGTGAGCCGTAACGGGCTATTGCCTGCGTCAACGTCTCATTACGCGCCTGAAGCTGAGTAATAATGTCGTTGGCCAAAATAGTGTCTCGTATAAGTTGCCCGGTAACAGGCTGCTTGCCGGAAAAAGAACAGGGAAGGAGTGAACCGGGCTTGGGTCAGGAAACCCGCAGGCATTAAGTCTGCGAGTCGTATTCGTGTTTAATTTGCGCGCTGGCTTCATCCAGCCAGCAGGTAAAATCGTCAACCGACAGCGCGTCAATTTCACTGGGCGGAAAGCGAAACCACCTCGCCAGCAGCGCCATTGCCTGCCACAACTGCTGTGGGTTCTGTAGCCATGCTAAACATGGCCTGAAATCGTTTCTGCAATGCCTGATAGTCCAGCAGATCCATTTCCGCCAGATCTTCGGTTACCAGCCCGGTCATCGCCGCCATCAGCGGCTCATCCCACTCTTCCGGTTTATCGCTGGCGCGGCGCGCGGCGCGCATATCTTTTACCTTCAGGCGACGTAATTGCAGAACGTCGATACGTTCCCCGGCGGCGGAGGTAAACGGGAACTGCAGGGTATATTTTTCGTTCATGGTGTAGTCCTTATTCGTCGTGTTAAATTCGGGGCCGTAGCCCCGAAGTAATTAACCGCCAATATTATTGCGGTAGGCATTTAATTGATCCGCGCCATTTACGCGGAAAATATTCGCCAGATAATCCAGTTCAAGAAGCGTTTCACCGTCAACCACCTGTTTAATATAAGTGCAGCCGAAGGCGCTGCTAAACTCCGGGTTTTCATTCTGTTTAAACGTTCCCAGTGGGTTCTTTTTAAACATTACGGTCATATGCGTCACCAGCGCTAACTGATCCGCTTTACCCTGCGAGTTATAACAATCGATGCTGGAGCGGCACTGCAATGCCACCGCCTGCCACGGGTTTGCCGTTTTACGCATGACGTCGTGGTAAAACGAGTTCCATTTAATTTCGCCCTCCAGTTTGTCAAAGCCGGCAGGCAGCTCAATTTTACCTACCATCCCCAACGCTTTATGCTCCTGCATAATCATGCTGATATCAGGCAGTTTAATTTCACTCGCGCGACCTAAAAGATTATTACCATCGAGATAAATATTGGCGTTGGTAATACGGTTAATTTGAATTTTTCCAGCCATTAGCGATTGCTCTCCAGAGAAACTAAATATTCAGAGGTAATTTCGGTTTCAAACGTCAGACGTTCCAGCGGCGGCGGCGGGGTGAATTTGTAGCTCAGCAACAGATGCCCGGCTGCCAGTTCAGTCTGTTCGTTACGCGCCGGGTCGTACCAGCATTCAAAACCCAACAGCGCGCCGTCGGCAATCAGCTTACGACCCCAGGTGTTCACCGATTCGGTTAGCGCATCAATCAGTGCCTGATTAATCGGCATATCCATATACTGCTGGCTGAAATAACGAATCGATTCGTTAATCACATCACCAGTACGGCGCACGTTCTCAAAGTTACGCATATGGGTAACCGTCGGCCAGGCGGCGGTACGGTTGCCCCACAGGCGCAAACCGGAGCCATAGCTGTTGAAGATGGTGGTGATGCCGTTTTCATTCAGTTGATTCACCTCACTTTGCGGATCGTCGATCATCGCTGACAGTGAGCGCTCTACGCCGGTAATGCCCTGAATTTCCTGATTGGAGTTGCTCCACCAGAAGCCTTTTTCCAGGTCCACCTTGGCACGCAGACCTGCGGCGCGGGAGGAGAGCGGCTCCAGAACTTCGCTGTCCGTCGCGCTGTCGTACACTTTAACGTGCGGATAGCACAGACGAACGCGATCGGAGCTGGTGTTGAAGTTGATCGCGCCTTTTGCGCCGCGTCCTGTCAGCGCTTGCTGGAACGTGGTGCCGATTGGCGCATCGATGTAGGCGATGGCCCCCAGCTTTTCCGCCTGAGTGATAAGTTCAGTGGAGACGGATTTCTGGGTGCAGAAAATCGGCGCAAGCAGAATTTTTGGGTAGAAACCGTAAAGGTTCCAGGTATCCTGCAACAGCTTCATACCGGTACGGTCGCCCGCAGTGTTTACCGCGCCAATAATATCGGCAGCGGTCACTTTGGTGGGGTCCGCGTAAGTATAATTCACATAGGCCTGAACGCCGGGTTTCAGGTTGGTTCCCATACAGGTGATTTTACCGGTCAGCATATCAATGGTGTAATCGGTGCCTTTGAGATAAGCGTTTCCGGCGCTCGTGCTGCGGCCAATGCTCATCGTTTGCACGGCCCCGTGCTTGAGTTGAATCTGACCATTGTCATCAACCTTCACGACTTCACTGGAAATGGCGCTTTTGTGTACCGTCGGATTCAGCACGTTAATCACCACGACCGTCCCCGCGCCGTGATCGTAGATCGCCTTCAGCGCCTGCGGGATGGTGAAATTTGCCAGACCTGGACCAAATTGCGCCGCGTCGCTTTCAGAAAGGCACAGCGTCGGCTGGTTTACCGGGCCGCATGGCGCGGTGCCGATCAGACCAATAACCGCAGATTTCACCGCCTTAACCGGACGTGGGCCGGTTTCGATCTCAATGGTCTCTACACCGTGCAGGTAATTAGCTGCCATGGACAATTTCCTCTTCATTAGTTTCTACTTCTTGCGTAACCACTGGCGCCAGGTGACGGCGGGCAATCATGGTGATTACCCACTCGTTATCTTCCGGTAGCTCGATTTCGCTATTGGGCCACAGTAAGACTTCCTGACCGTCGGCGAGCGTGACGCCGCTTGCCGGGCCACTGTAGATATATTTCATTGAATTTCCTCATAATTAACAGATGTAAGCAGGGGAGAGTCCTTGCTTTCCCGATCGGCGATAAACAGGGCGTGAGCGGTCATTTTCAGAATGTAGCGGCAGAAGCCGGCGTTCTCGCCGAGAGACTTTTCTCGCTTCAGCCACAGTGGTCGATCGCAGTCAGGGAGCGTGATGCCGCCCAGTGAACTGCGTATACGATCCAGCGCGTTTATCGCGTCACTTGTTTGCGGAACAATAACGGCGGCGGAAATGCGCAGAGTTTGTTTTTGCACGGTGGTATCAGTACTTTCTGATGCGGCAAAAACCGATCCGCGGTAGTGGATTAATACCGTTATCTGCTGTACGTTTGGGATATACGCTTTCGGGTCTGCCGATGAAATAAGTACATCCATATCGGGATTTAATTCACGCAGTCGATTCGCGACGGCATTTACAACAGATAATGTTTCCATATACGCTTTCCTTAATTCGCCAGGAGAGGAGATATTCTCTCTCCGTCACAGTTCGGAGATATTTTGGCGTATCAGGCGCGAGGCGTCTTTTAATCTGCTTTAGAGAAAAAAGTTAAAACAAATAAAAAATCCCCGGCGTATAAACGACGGGGATTTATTTAAAGGTTACCTCGTTGAATCAGTTCTATTTTGCTATATAGCGCATCCAGTTTTGCTTCCAGAACGGCCTGGCCGCGAAGATAATCCTCGCGGCGGACATAATGCAGCGGTAAATCGGCGCGAAATTCCAGAAATTCTCTCTCCAGCCTGGACCAACCTATTTCTGATTCGCGCCGGGCAGCTTCCAGTGCTTCAAAACGTTCATTCAGCCGTTTTTCAATTTGCGCCAGCAGCAATTTACCGGCAGCAAACATGAGTCCAACAAACGAAAGTAAGAGGGAGATGACTTCCCAAAAATCGATACTGAGTTTCATTACTCCCTCTGATTAATGAATGCAGCTAGCCTGCCCCCATTGCAAATAACGGGGAGCATGTTGGTATAAAATCGCTTCAGGATAATGACGATTTTCGCGCCAGTTCGCGGCGCTGCGCCCGGCGTTAACGCGTTCTACATGTTCAAACCAGATGGACGCATCCAACCCCTTTGCAGCGGCCAGCTTTTTATCTCTGTTCACCCAGCCTTGCCCGCCGTTATAGGCGCTCAGAGTGAAAGCCATTCGCTGGCAGCTATCCTTCGCGACCAGGCCGTTCCAGAGTTGATAGTCATACTGCACCAGCGCGCGTATCGCCCAGGCGGGATTAAACGGCTTGTTCTCGCGAAGCGCCGGATACATCTGGCTTACCCATTTTGCCGTCGCAGGCATAAATTGCGCCATACCCTGCGCGCCAGCCGGAGAAAGCGCGTCAGGCGCCCAGCCGGATTCCTGATGTAGTTGCCCGGCAAAATCAGCAACGGGGGCGTTAAGCCCCCAGATTTCGCGCGCGGTACGAATCACTTCGTTGCGCCATTGCAGAGAAGTGCGCGGCGGTTCGGCAGCGTCGGCAGACAAGAAAGACATAGCGCAGACCAGGCATACGTATTGATAACGCATCGTTACAGCCCCAGCGCGACGGCAAGGCAAATTGCCGCAACGATGATCGCGCGACGAATCATCGCCGCGGCGCAGCACAGTGACTCTTCCCACGGACAGAAGGAGTCGGGACGCGCCCAGGGGAAAAGACTGCGGTCAAGCCAGTAACCCAGCACCGCTGATAACGAGACAAGGCTGAGTTTATAGATGACTACCGGAATTTGCGCTGATGATGTCCAGCCGATAAGCGCAAACAGTACGACAGAGGCAATCAGCCAGCCGGAAAGTCGGGGAACAATAATTTTTCGCATACTCTATCTCCTGATAATTGAGAGAGAAGTATCGCTTTTCCCCATAGCGGAAGAACGAAAAGGGCTTTAATAAATAACTTTAAAAAATGTTTAGCGCATGGTGTCAAATGCCAACAAATAAACGAATAAATAAAGGGTTCGGGGCCGGGGATAGAGGTTGCCTGCGGAGAGTCAGTATGTGTCTGTGGCAGGCTACGGTGGCGGTATTGCTGCGTCATAATAATTTTTGATTAAAATTATCTTATTGATTTTTAAAGTTAGTTTAAAAATTCACGCGATCGTGATGAAAGTGATCTTTTTGATCGAACGCAGAAAAAAATGCAAAAAATAAACTGTATATGCATACAGTATTGTGTAAAATGATGACATCAGTGAAGGCTTACTTCACCTATAAAATAAATACATATTATAAATTGAAAACGATATATACATTCTTTTAATTTATAATTAAATGCCGTTGATAGTAAATATTTATATATATTTTGAATATATTGATAGGTAGTTATTGCACCGTTTTTTACGCTTCCCTTTTTGGTGCCGTCACGGGGAGCATGGTGCTGGATATGGAGATAAAATATGATTCAGAAATCAAAAGAAATGGTTCGGCTTCCGGAGATTATTAACGATCTGGCGTTTCATGCGTCGCAGGTGCTTATTGAAAGCATGAATATTGATAGCGCGTCAGCCGAAAATGCCGGTCAGGCAATTGCTGACAGAATGATGCGCAACTGGGGCGGGCAAAGCATTTATTTCCCCAAAGGTATCTCTGGCCGGGCCTCGGAACGGGATTATCAGATTTACAGCGAGTGCGATGGGCGTAATTATGCGGAGCTGGCCAAAAAGTACAATTTGACACTGCAGTGGATCTATAAAATCGTTAAGCGGGTCCACACGGAAAAACAGCACCAGCGGCGTATGCTGTAAGTGATATCGGGTATGGCGTATAGCGACAAGCGCTATACGCCGGGAGCTGCGACAGGCCGGATAAGGCGCTTGCGTCGCCATCCGGCAACATATTGCCTGATAGTGCTCACCCGCTGTCGTGTCAGGGCGATTATTCAAATAAGTTCTGATGTAGCTTTTGCACCACTTTCTCGGCATCGTCTCCCGGCACGAGGAAGCACAGATTGTGGCTGGAGGCGCCGTAACAAATCATGCGAATGTTGAACGGTTCCAGGACGCCAAACACTTCTTTACCAACGCCGCAGGCTTTTGACAGGTTGTTGCCAATCAGCGCGACCAGCGCCAGTCCTTCTTCGACTTCTACCCGACACAGCGCGGAAAGCTCCATCAATAAGGATTGTGTCAGTAACGTATCGCCCGTGGAGGTGGAGCCGGTAGTATCCAGTGTCAGCGCGACGCTCACCTCCGAAGTGGTAATCAGATCTACCGAAATATTATGCCGCGCCAGAATGCCGAACACCTCTGCCAGGAAACCTCGCGAGTGCAGCATATTCAGGCTGTGCAGCGTCAATAGCGTTTGATTGCGGCGCAGCGCCAGCGCGCGGAATAGCGGCGGGTTTTGGGTTTTATTGCACACCAGCGTACCGCCCGCTTGCGGATCTTTGCTGGATCCAACGAAGACCGGGATATCGCTACGCACGGCCGGGAGTAAGGTGGCTGGATGCAGTACTTTTGCGCCGAAGGTTGCCATCTCCGCCGCTTCTTCAAAGTCGATTTCATCAATTCGCTGCGCGACGGGCACTACGCGCGGGTCGGTGGTGTAAATACCGGGCACATCTGTCCAGATATCAACCCGCGCGGCATGGAGCGCTTCAGCCAGCAATGCTGCCGTATAGTCGCTGCCGCCGCGGCCTAACGTCGTGGTGCGGCCTTTGCTTTCACTGCCGATAAAGCCCTGAGTAATGACCAAAGTTTCGCTCAGGCGCGGGAGCAACTGCTGCGCGGCCAGTTCCGCAAGCGCTGCGACGTCCGGTTCCGCACGACCAAAGCGATCGCTGGTACGCATCACTTTGCGCACGTCGAACCAGTGGGCCTGCACGTCGCGTTCACGCAGGATCTCAACAAATAGCAGGGTAGACATCAGCTCGCCGTGGCTGACCAGTTCATCGGTCAGGGCTGCCGATGTCGCCAGCGATGCCGCCTCCGCCAGAATAGTGATGTTTTCCAGCAGGCGTTCAATCTCTTCGCGAATGACATTCGGATGACGCAGACGATCAAGGATATCGAACTGGATTTTACGGATGGCGTCGAGCGTAGCGAAACGTTCGCCGGGCTCCATCCCTTCGGCCAGCGCCACCAGCAGATTAGTGATGCCGGCAGACGCGGAAAGCACGACTAAACGAACATTGGCGTCGGAAAGTACGATATCCGCGCTACGGTTCATGGCGTCAAAATCGGCGACGCTGGTACCGCCAAATTTGGAAACAACGATCTCTGTCATATCAACCTCGTGTCAGGAAATGAAAAACGCGACCATGGCACAAGGGCAGAACAGAAACCGGTGCAGGCGCAAATGCAAGTAACGTATTTATAAATAAAAGTTGTGGCCTGGACTGTCAACGTTGGGATTATGCGGATTTTTTATGCTGAGTTTAGGCTCAGTAACAGCGCTTATAACCCCGATACCCATTTGTAGTATGTTGGCTTATCTATGCGCCCGGCGACTCACCCACTTGCCGCCTTTCTGCACCTCGAATTATTTAGGGTATATACTTTTTATCCTCATTCGACAGTGCCTGGGGCAACGGCACTAAAACAATCACACTTTTCTGTGACTGGCGTTACAATCGATCCCAGTCACAATTCTCAAATCAGAAGAGTATTGCTAATGAAAAACATCAATCCAACGCAGACTTCTGCCTGGCAGGCGCTCCAGAAACACTACGACGAAATGAAAGACGTTACGATCGCTGAGCTTTTTGCGAACGATAGCGACCGTTTCGCTAAATTTTCCGCGACGTTTGACGATCTGATGCTGGTGGACTTCTCCAAAAACCGCATCACCGAAGAGACGCTGGCAAAATTACAGGATCTGGCGAAAGAGACCGATCTGGCCGGCGCGATTAAATCCATGTTCTCCGGCGAGAAGATCAACCGCACCGAAGACCGCGCCGTGCTGCACGTGGCGCTGCGTAACCGTAGCAATACGCCGATCATTGTGGACGGCAAAGATGTGATGCCGGAAGTGAACGCCGTGCTTGAGAAAATGAAAACTTTCTCGCAAGCGATTATCTCCGGTCAGTGGAAAGGCTACACCGGTAAGGCCATCACCGACGTGGTGAACATCGGTATCGGCGGTTCCGACCTCGGCCCGTTCATGGTGACCGAAGCGCTGCGTCCGTATAAAAACCATCTGAACATGCACTTCGTCTCTAACGTCGATGGCACCCACATCGCTGAAGTGCTGAAGAAAGTGAACCCTGAAACCACGCTGTTCCTGGTCGCTTCTAAAACTTTCACCACCCAGGAAACCATGACCAACGCCCACAGCGCGCGCGACTGGTTCCTGAAAACTGCAGGCGATGAAAAACACGTGGCGAAACACTTTGCTGCGCTCTCCACCAACGCCAAAGCGGTCGGCGAATTTGGTATCGACACGGCCAATATGTTCGAGTTCTGGGACTGGGTCGGCGGTCGTTACTCGCTGTGGTCTGCCATCGGGCTGTCCATTATTCTGTCCGTCGGTTTCGACAACTTTGTCGAGCTGCTTTCCGGCGCGCACGCGATGGACAAGCATTTCTCCACCACTCCGGCGGAGAAAAACCTACCCATTCTGCTGGCGTTGATTGGCATCTGGTACAACAATTTCTTCGGCGCGGAAACCGAAGCCATTCTGCCGTACGACCAGTATATGCACCGTTTCGCCGCCTACTTCCAGCAGGGTAACATGGAATCCAACGGTAAATACGTTGACCGTAACGGCAACGCCGTGGATTACCAGACAGGCCCAATTATCTGGGGCGAACCAGGCACCAACGGTCAGCACGCGTTTTATCAATTGATTCACCAGGGTACTAAAATGGTGCCGTGTGATTTTATCGCCCCGGCTATCACCCATAACCCGCTATCCGATCATCATCAGAAGCTGCTGTCTAACTTCTTCGCGCAGACCGAAGCGCTGGCGTTTGGTAAATCCCGCGAGGTGGTTGAGCAGGAATATCGCGATCAGGGTAAAGATCCGGCGCAGCTTGAACACGTTGTGCCATTCAAAGTGTTTGAAGGCAACCGCCCGACCAACTCTATCCTGCTGCGCGAAATTACGCCGTTCAGCCTGGGCGCACTGATTGCGTTGTATGAGCATAAAATCTTTACGCAGGGCGTCATCCTGAACATCTTTACTTTCGACCAGTGGGGCGTTGAGTTGGGTAAACAGTTGGCTAACCGTATTCTGCCGGAGTTGGGCGATGATAAAGCTATTTCGTCCCATGATAGCTCTACTAACGGTCTGATTAACCGTTATAAAGCCTGGCGCGCCTGATGGCGCTGCGCTTATCCGGTCTACGTAATGCATAGCGTCTGTAGGCCGGGTAAGGCGTTTCGCCGCCATCCGGCAAAAAGAGAATAAGATAATAAAAAGGCCGATATTCACATCGGCTTTTTTTATAAGATAATTCCGCTTGTCCGTCTTTATCCCCACAATTTTATATTGAGCTTAATCCTAAAATAAGCAATAACCAGAAAATCACTCTGCGTTATTTTCAGATTATACGGATGCCGATGTCTTTTATTTTAATTTTAACTTATTGATTTTATTTGTTTGTTAATTAAATAATGTAGACGTTACTTCTTTAAAGTTTAATTATCCTAAAACCTCGCTGTTATTTCTCCCGGACATAATCCGCCTGCTTTGGTTGTGTATACTCGGTAGCGCCCGAAATTCTTTTGGGTAAATCTCCATTCATTCAATGAAGGGAAATTATGATGAAAAAAGTACTGTATGGCATTTTTGCCATAACCGCGCTTGCGGCGACATCTGTCTCGGCAGCCCCCGTTCAGGTGGGTGAAGCGGCAGGGTCGGCAGCGACGTCGGTATCGGCGGGAAGCTCCTCCGCCACCAGCGTTAGCACCGTAAGTTCGGCGGTGGGCGTCGCGTTAGCGGCAACCGGCGGCGGCGATGGTTCCAATACCGGGACCACGACCACCACGACCACCAGTACCCAGTAGTATCGGTACGTTTAACCATAACCACACTCCGGTGTGGTTATTTTGCCCCTCTGGAGAAGCGTCGTGAAGCGACTCGCACTTATCCTGATTTGCCTGCTATTACAGGCGTGTTCGGCCACCACTAAAGGCCTGGGCGATTCACTGTGGGACAATTTGTTCGGTACGCCAGGCGTACAGCTAACGGATGACGATATTCAAAACATGCCTTATGCCAGCCAGTACATGCAGCTTAACGGCGGTCCTCAACTGTTTGTGGTGCTCGCTTTCTCGGAAAACGGGCAGCAGAAATGGGTGACGCAGGATGGCGCGACGATCGTGACGCAGCATGGCCGTCTGGTCAAAACGCTGCTCAGCGGTGACAACCTGATCGATGTGAATAATCTGGCGGCCGACCCGCTGGCGAAACCAGGACAGATTATCGATGGCGCGACCTGGACTCGCACCCTGGGCTGGACCGAACATCGCCAGGTGCGTTACGCCACCGCCCGTTCCGTTTTTACATGGCGAGGGACCGATAGCGTTAGCGTCGGCAGTGAAGAGACCGCCGTGCGGGTGCTGGATGAAGAAGTGACGACCGATCAAACGCGTTGGCGTAATCGCTACTGGGTTGATAGTGAAGGCCAAATTCGCCAGACGGAACAATATCTGGGCGCGAATTACTTTCCGGTGAAAACCACGCTGATTAAGGCGGCAAAATCATGATGAAAAGGACGATAAGCGTGCTGGCGCTGGCCTTTGTCGCGTCATCCGCCTTTGCCAGCGGCACTGTTACCGTTTTTACCCAAGGTAATAGCGAGCCTAAAACGCTGACAGACGCTGAGCGTCTGCTCGATTTAGTCGGACAGCCGCGCCTGGCAACGAGCTGGTGGCCTGCGGCGGTGATAGGCGAAGAACAGGCGACCGTGACGGCGCGTCAGCAACAGCAGGAGCTTCTTGGGCGGCTGGCGGCGCTCAGCGCTGAGGAAGACGGCGATGCGGCGGCGGCGATAAACACACTGCGCCGACAGATTCAGGCGGTGAAGGTGACGGGCAGACAATTCGTGAATCTTGATCCTGACGTGGTGCGGGTGAGCGAACGAGGTAACCCGCCGCTGCAAGGACACTACACGCTCTGGGTCGGGCCGCAACCCACGCAGGTGACGCTCTTTGGCTTGATTAGCCAGCCGGGCAGCCAGCCGTTCGTCCCTGGGCGGGACGTCGCCAGTTATCTTGAGGGTCAGCGCTTACTCAGCGGCGCGGATCGTAGCTATGCCTGGGTGGTTTACCCTGATGGACGTAGCCAAAAAGCGCCGGTGGCTTACTGGAATAAACGTCATATCGAGCCGATGCCCGGCAGCATTATTTTTGTCGGTTTTGCCGATTCCCTTTGGCGCGGCACGCCGGAGGCGATAAATGCCGACATTCTTCATACCCTGACGCAGCGGATACCGGAATAATGAAAAAAACACATCTGCTCAGCGTGCTGGCGCTGGGTATTAGCGCGGCCTGCCATGCCGAAACATATCCAGCCCCTGTTGGGCCTTCACAATCTGACTTTGGCGGCGTGGGCCTGCTGCAAACGCCGACAGCGCGTATGGCGCGTGAAGGGGAGATGAGCCTGAACTATCGCGATAACGATCAGTACCGCTACTACTCGGCTTCGGTTCAGCTTTTCCCGTGGCTGGAAACCACGTTGCGCTATACCGATGTCCGTACGAAAAAGTACAGCAGCGTGGAATCATTCTCCGGCGACCAGACTTACAAAGATAAAGCGTTTGATGTGAAACTGCGGTTGTGGGAAGAGAGTTACTGGATGCCGCAGGTGGCGGTTGGCGCGCGCGATATCGGCGGGACGGGGCTGTTTGATGCGGAATATATTGTAGCGAGTAAGGCCTGGGGGCCGTTTGATTTTTCATTAGGTCTCGGCTGGGGCTATCTTGGCACCAGCGGCAATGTGTCTAATCCTTTCTGTTCGTATAGTGATAAATTCTGTTCGCGTGATAACAGCTATAAAGAGGCCGGTTCCGTCGACGGTAGCGATATGTTTCACGGCCCGGCCTCGCTGTTTGGCGGCGTGGAATACCAGACCCCGTGGCAACCGCTACGCCTGAAGCTGGAGTATGAAGGCAATAACTATCAGCAGGATTTTGCGGGTAAACTGGAGCAGAAGAGCAAGTTTAACGTCGGCGCCATTTACCGCGTCACCGATTGGGCCGACGTTAACCTCAGCTACGAGCGCGGCAACACCTTTATGTTTGGCGTTACGCTGCGCACCAATTTCAACGATTTACGTCCCGCGTATCATGACAATTCACGCCCGCAATACCGTCCACAGCCGCAGGATGCCATCCTGCAACATTCGGTAGTGGCTAATCAATTAACGTTATTGAAATATAATGCCGGTCTGGCGGACCCGAAAATCCAGGTCAAAGGCGATACGCTGTACGTTACCGGCGAACAGGTGAAGTACCGCGACTCCCGTGAAGGGATCGTGCGTGCTAACCGGATCGTCATGAACGATCTGCCGGAGGGGATCCGCACGATCCGCGTGACGGAAAACCGCCTTAATCTGCCGCAGGTCACCACTGAAACCGATGTCGCCAGCCTGAAACGCCATCTGGAAGGCGAACCGCTGGGACATGAAACCCCGCTGGCGCAAAAACGCGTAGAGCCGATCGTGCCAGAGAGTACTGAACAGGGCTGGTATATCGACAAGTCGCGCATTGATTTTCATCTTGATCCCGTGCTGAATCAGTCGGTAGGCGGCCCGGAAAACTTCTATATGTATCAGTTGGGCGTAATGGGAACTGCGGATCTGTGGGTCACGGATCATCTGCTCACCACGGGCAGCGTGTTTGCCAATATCGCCAACAACTACGACAAATTTAACTACACCAATCCGCCGAAGGATTCGCATCTGCCGCGGGTGCGTACGCATGTCCGTGAGTATGTGCAGAATGATGTTTATGTGAATAACCTACAGGCCAACTACTTCCAGTATTTTGGCAATGGTTTCTATGGGCAGGTCTACGGTGGTTATCTGGAGACCATGTTTGGCGGTGCCGGGGCGGAAGTCCTGTATCGCCCGATAGACAGCAATTGGGCGTTTGGTCTGGATGCCAACTACGTGAAACAGCGTGACTGGCGTAGCGCGCAGGATATGATGAAGTTTACCGATTACAGCGTGAAGACCGGACATTTGACCGCATACTGGACGCCGTCGTTCGCCCAGGATGTGCTGGTGAAAGCCAGCGTTGGTCAGTATCTGGCGGGCGATAAAGGCGGTACGCTGGAGATCGCCAAACGCTTCGATAGCGGCGTCGTTGTCGGCGGTTACGCGACGATTACCGATGCGTCGCCGGATGAATATGGGGAAGGGGATTTTACCAAAGGCGTATATGTTTCCGTGCCGCTGGATCTCTTCTCGTCCGGCCCAACCCGAACTCGTGCGGCAATTGGCTGGACGCCGCTGACGCGTGACGGTGGTCAACAGCTTGGCCGTAAGTTTGGCCTGTATGATATGACCAGTGACAGGAGCATAAATTTCCGTTAATACTCAGGCCGGATAAGGCGTTCACGGCGCTATCCGGCAAATCATCTTATTGAACAAAATATAAACATAAATAAAAAATATAGATGCTCGTCACATTTGTGCGTTATACAGAAACCTCGCCACAGAGAAAGAGGGGGGCTGTTATGATGCCATTATCGCGCTCACGTCTTGAGTTTATCGCCACGATTTTACAAAACGTACTAAATTTGGGGCTACTTACCCTCGGTCTGATCCTGGTCGTTTTTCTCGGTAAAGAGACAGTGCATCTGGCGGACGCATTATTCGTGCCTGAGCAAGCCAGCAAATATGAACTGGTGGAAGGGCTGGTGATCTACTTTCTTTATTTCGAATTTATTGCGCTGATTGTGAAGTACTTTAAGTCTGGCCTTCACTTTCCGCTGCGCTATTTTGTGTACATTGGGATCACGGCGATTGTGCGCCTGATCATTGTCGATCATAAAACGCCAATGGATGTATTACTCTATTCGGCGGCGCTCCTCCTGTTGGTTATCACGTTGTGGTTATGTAATTCTAACCGACTACGGCGAGAATAGGCGTCGCCACACCGTAACGGACGTACGGCGTGGCGATAAATCAGCTTATTGTATGGCGGCTTTCGGCGTTTTCTCTTCTGCTGGCGTCCATAACTTCTCAAGTTCTTCCAGCGTTTTGCCTTTGGTTTCCGGCACGAACTTCCACATAAACAGCGCCGCCAGAATACCCATACAACCGTAAATCCAGTAGGAGAAACCGTTGTGGAAATGGGAAACCAGCCACGAATTTTTGTCCATCATCGGGAAGGTCCAGGAGACGAAGTAGTTCGCCAGCCACTGCGCGGCGACGGCAATGGCGAGCGCTTTGCCACGAATCGCGTTCGGGAAGATTTCTGCCAGCAGCACCCAACAAACCGGTCCCCAGGACATGGCAAATGCGGCGACGTAAAACAGCATCGACAGCAGCGCTATCAGCCCGGAAGCCTGGGTGTAAAACGCGGTACCAAGGCTGAACATCCCAAGAGCCATACCCAATGCGCCAATAATTTGCAGCGGTTTGCGACCAAATTTATCTACCGTCATGATGGCCAGCACGGTGAAGCTCAGGTTGATTACGCCGACAATAATGGTCTGCAAGAGCGCCACGTCGGTGCTGGCCCCTAACGTTTTAAACACTTCCGGCGCGTAGTAGAGCACGACGTTAATGCCGACAAACTGCTGGAAGACGGACAGCATCACGCCGATGACTATCACGCCCACGCCAAACATCAACAGGCGTCCGCCGGTTTTACGACCATGCTCCAGAGACTGGTTGATCTCCTGCATGGCCTGGGTGGTGAGGCTGCTACCCATAATTTTGCGCAGAATGCCCTCCGCCTGTTCGTGTTTGCCACGCGCCATCAGCCAGCGCGGGCTTTCCGGTACGGTGTACAGCAGCAGTAAAAACAGCAGAGCGGGAATACTTTCGGAAGCAAACATATATCGCCAGCCATCGGTATTCAGCCAGTTAGCGTCACCGGAACGGGCAATGAAATAGTTAACGCAATACACCAATAGCTGACCAAAAATAATGGCGAACTGGTTAAAGGAAACCAGTTTCCCACGAATATGCGCTGGAGCCAGTTCAGCAATATACATCGGTGAGAGCATTGAGGCTAAACCAACGCCAATACCACCGATGATGCGATAAATAACAAATTCGGGGACATATCCGGCCAAATAAACAGGTACGGCATTATCTGGGTTAATCGTGGTAAATCCTAATTCTGGCCATGCGGAGCCAATACCGGAAATAAAGAACAGCAGAGCGGCGATTTTCAGCGAGTCCCGACGACCAAAGCGGTTACTGCAATAACCGCCCAGCGCACCGCCGATGATGCAGCCAATCAACGCACTGGCGACACAGAAGCCCAATAGCGAGTTGGCGGCGGATTCACTTAAATGTTGCGGAGCGACAAACACGGTATTTAAGGATTCTACCGTTCCGGATATAACGGCAGTGTCATAGCCGAATAATAGCCCTCCTAACGTTGCGACTAAGGTAATGGAAAAAATATAGCGGGAATTATAGTGGGTGTTCATTCAGACCTGCCTTAGAGGATACAGCTCTTTTGATCAGTATCGTGATGGTGAATTTAACAGGCAGGGAAGACAATTATCATTTTTTACATTGCAATTATGTTTTGTCTTTTCTGTGATCTTAATTCTGTTTAATTTGTCTGTTTTCAGGCGGTAAATATAATTGCAGTGATGGGGGCCACGAAAGGAAATAATCGTAACAGCAATGTAAAATAACATAAAAAACGCGCTCCGAAGAGCGCCAAAATACGACCATAAGTGGGGATAACATAAGTTGAGGGCAGTGGCATTGCCCGTTGCCGGGCAGGTATAACGAAGATTAGCCTTTTACACCCCCTGCCGTCAGGCCGTTGACCAGCCAACGCTGCGCCAACAGGAACACCAGGGTGATAGGAATAGCGGAAAGGACGGCGGCGGCGGCAAAGTCGCCCCACAAATAGTTTTGCGGGTTGAGATATTGCTGCATACCCACGGCCAGCGTATAGCTGTCCACATCACGCAGTAACAACGAGGCGACCGGAACTTCGGTAATCGCCGCGATGAACGACAAAATAAACACCACCGCCAGAATCGGTACGGAAAGCGGCAGCAGCACCAGGCGAAACGCCTGCCACGGGGTTGCGCCATCCAGCGCGGCGGCCTCTTCCAGCGAACTGTCGATAGTTTCGAAGTAGCCTTTAATCGTCCAGACATGCAGCGCGATGCCGCCAAGATAGGCGAAGATCACGCCGCCATGCGTATTCAGACCGATAAATGGAATGTATTGTCCCAGGCGGTCAAATAACGCATACAGCGCCACCAGAGACAAAACCGCCGGAAACATCTGGAAAATCAGCATCCCTTTGAGCAGTGTTGCTTTACCTGGAAAACGCATTCGTGCGAAAGCGTAGGCGCAGGTGGTGGAGAGCGCCACGATGCCGATGGCGGTAATACCGGCGATTTTCACCGAGTTCCACAGCCACAGCAGGACCGGGAAGGGAGGCGGCGTTACCCGGCCATCCGCATGTTCCACGCTGAAACCCAGCGCCAACTGCCAGTGTTCCCAGGAGATTTTGTCCGGGATCAGGCTTCCGGTGGCGAAGTTCCCTTCACGTAGCGAGATAGCGATGACCATCAGCAGCGGGAACATGATCGCCGCGATGAAAATCAGCAGCCCCAGGTGCGTGATGAAGAGACGCAGTTTCTGAGATTTGGGTTGGACCATAGCCATTGTTATTATCTCCCTTAATCAAACTTCATACGCGTGGCTTTCAGGTTCACTATTGCCAGCGCGCCTACCAGCAGGAAGATCAGCGTGGCAATGGCCGCCGCCAGACCGAAGTCCTGACCGCCGCCGCCTTCAAAGGCGATACGGTAGGTGTAGCTGACGAGCAGATCGGTATAACCGGCTGGCGTGGTGGTGCCGAGACGGTCTGGCCCGCCGTTGGTCAATAACTGAATCAGGACAAAGTTATTAAAGTTAAAGGCGAAGCTGGCGATCATCAGCGGCGTTAGCGGCTTAATCAGCAGCGGTAAGGTGATCTTAAAGAAATTCTGAAATGGACCGGCGCCGTCCATTGCGGAGGCTTCGTACAGGTCATCCGGAATCGCTTTCAGCAGCCCCATACACAGGATCATCATGTAGGGATAGCCCAGCCAGGTATTCACGATAATCACCATTGCCCGCGCGGTGTTGGGGTCGCTGAACCAGGCAGGTTTAATGCCGAACAGCGCGCTCAGCATCATATTGATTTCACCAAAGCTTTGGTTGAATAACCCTTTGAAAATCAAAATTGAAATAAACGACGGTACGGCGTAGGGCAGAATCAGCAGGACGCGGTAGATAGCTTTACCTTTCAGCGCTTCCCACTGTACGAGGCAGGCCAATACCATCCCAACCGCCACGGTTAACACCACAGTGAGGACCGAAAAGACCACGGTCCAGACGAAGATAGCGAAAAAGGGCTTCTGAATCCCTTCGTCGGTAAAGACGCGCGTAAAGTTTTTCGCGCCGATAGTAACGGTATAACCAGGACTGAGTTTTTCATCACCCCAGCTTCCGTCGGCGTTGATCGACTGATAATAACCGCTATCGTTGTTTGGCCGGTATTTTACGCCGCTCTGGTTATTGGTCAGCAGGCCGTCATCAGCCAGTGTGTACAGCGGACGAGTACCGGAAAACTGACGTAGCGAGCTCATAATTACTTTACTTTCATCCGGCAGGACGGCGGTTATCTGGTTCAGCGCCAGACGGTTCTGGGTGATTATCCGCAGATTGGCGCGTTCGCCGCCCGGCAGGGCATCGGTCTCTTTCAGCTGTAATTTTTGTTCGCCGCCGAAGGAAAATGCGTCAGACAGGTAATGTTTGCCCGTTTCTCCGTCGGTGAGGGCCAGTTGCCACTCGTCGCCGGCCGGGTAAAGACCGAAGTTATAGGTTTTTCCTGCCTGATAAGAACGGTCCATCAGCACTTGCTGGGCGCGTTCAAAGGTGAGCTGGTTGGTGCTGCTGTAGTTAGTAAAGGCGATGGCGATGGTGCACACCAGCGGGAATAGCACAAACAGCCCCATGCCAGCGAGGCCAGGGTAAACGTAGCGCCAGGCATAGGTTTTACGATTTGCGAAAATATACAGGCCAGCAGAGCTTAAAATCAGCGTCATGATGGCGAACAGATACTCCCCTTGTACGTACATTAAAACTACAAGGTAACCCACCAGCAGGCCCAGCAGACCAATTACTGACCATTTAAGCTGGTCGCTTTGCCACCAGTGTTTCTTTTTAATGACATCCATGGGGGATTTCCTCTACAGCGTTGAAACTTCCTGGCCGGAGATGTGCCTGATGGCGCTGCGCTTATCAGGCCTACGGTGTGTTGTAGGCCGGATAAGGCATTTATGCCGCCATCCGGCACAGGCTCGCGGCATTACTTAGTGATACGGCTTTGTGCATCTTTCAGCGCGGCATCCACGGTTTGACGGCCGCTGGCGGCGTTGATCACAGCCGTACGTACCGCATACCAGAAGGCGGACATCTGCGGAATATTAGGCATGATCTCGCCTTTCTGGGCGTTATCCATGGTGGCGGCGATACGGGGGTCTTTCGCTAACTGCTCCTGGAAAGATTTCAGCGCCACGGCGCCCAGCGGTTTATCTTTGTTCACCGCTTCCAGACCCTGATCGGTCAGCAGGTAGTTTTCGAGGAACTCTTTCGCCAGCTCTTTATTCGGGCTGGCAGCGTTAATCCCCGCGCTCAGCACGCCGACGAACGGTTTCGAGGGTTTACCTTTGAAGGTCGGCAGCAGGGTGACACCGTAGTTGACTTTGCTCTTGTCGATGTTCGACCATGCCCACGGGCCGTTGATGGTCATTGCCGTTTCGCCTTTATTGAAGGCTGCTTCGGCGATGGAGTAATCGGTATCGGCGCTCATATTTTTGTTCTTGATCATATCGATCAGGAAAGTCAGGCCCGCTTTCGCGCCGGCGTTGTCGACGCCAACGTCTTTCACGTCATACTTACCGTTTTCAAATTTGAACGCGTAACCGCCGTCAGCGGCGATCAAAGGCCAGGTGAAATACGGTTCTTGCAGGTTGAACATTATCGCCGACTTCCCTTTCGCTTTTAGCTCTTTATCCAACGCCGGGATCTCTTCCCAGGTTTTCGGCGGGTTCGGGACGAGGTCTTTGTTATAAATCAGGGAGAGGGCTTCAACGGCGATGGGGTAGGCGATCAGCTTGCCGTTATAGCGTACCGCATCCCAGGTGAACGGATAGAGTTTGTCCTGAAACGCTTTATCCGGAGTGACCTCCGCCAGCAGACCAGACTGCGCGTAGCCGCCAAAACGGTCGTGCGCCCAGAAGATAATGTCAGGACCGTCGCCGGTGGCTGCCACCTGCGGGAATTTCTCTTCCAGCTTATCCGGGTGCTCAACGGTCACTTTAATGCCGGTGTCTTGCTCAAATTTTTTACCGACCTCGGCCAGACCGTTATAGCCCTTGTCGCCGTTGATCCAGATAACCAGTTTACCTTCTTCAATTTTGGCGAGAGCCGGGGCGGAAATCATCATCGTCGTAAGTGCGGATAATGCGAGGATGCCTACGCCAGTTTTAATCTTCATATCTCCCATCCTTTTTGGTGATGTACACAGAGGTGGTTTAACGGTCTCTAGTTTCTTTATACGACAACCTCTTTCCATCCTCCCCGCCCCTACGCCCCACCCCGGCTTTATGTGATCTGTGTTACATAAATGTGAGTAATGCGTGCTGGCGCACATAAAAACACGCCGATTTTTGCGGGCGGCATCACGAAATTCCTTTTCTGTCCGCGCCCGTGGTCTCAGGCGCTGTGTCCTCATCCTCCCGCCTCCTCCCCCATAAAAAAGCCGGGGGGTGGAGGATTTACCCCAGTCAGGGATCGCGCATAGTCAGGCCATCATGAATGTTGCTGTCAATGACAGGTTGTAACGAAGGGAGAAGGGCATGGCGAGCGTACAGCTACGAAATGTAACGAAAGCCTGGGGTGACGTGGTGGTATCGAAAGATATTAACCTCGATATCCATGACGGGGAGTTCGTGGTGTTTGTCGGACCGTCAGGCTGTGGTAAATCGACCTTGCTGCGTATGATCGCCGGGCTTGAAACCATCACCAGTGGCGACCTGTTTATTGGGGAAACCCGTATGAATGATATTCCGCCTGCCGAGCGCGGCGTGGGCATGGTATTCCAGTCTTATGCGCTCTATCCCCATCTCTCCGTTGCAGAAAACATGTCTTTCGGCCTCAAGCTGGCGGGCGCCAAAAAAGAAGTAATGAATCAACGCGTCAATCAGGTGGCGGAAGTGCTGCAACTGGCGCATCTGCTGGAACGTAAGCCAAAAGCGCTTTCCGGCGGTCAGCGTCAGCGCGTAGCGATTGGCCGCACGCTGGTGGCGGAGCCGCGTGTGTTTTTGCTGGATGAACCGCTCTCTAACCTGGACGCCGCGCTGCGCGTGCAGATGCGCATTGAAATTTCTCGCCTGCATAAACGTCTGGGCCGCACGATGATTTACGTCACCCACGATCAGGTCGAGGCGATGACCCTGGCCGACAAAATCGTGGTGCTGGACGCCGGTCGCGTCGCGCAGGTCGGTAAACCGCTGGAGCTGTACCACTATCCGGCGGACCGCTTTGTCGCGGGCTTCATCGGCTCGCCGAAGATGAACTTCCTGCCGGTGAAAGTGACCGCCACCGCGATTGAACAAGTCCAGGTCGAACTGCCGAATCGCCAGCAAATCTGGCTGCCGGTCGAAAGTCGCGGCGTGCAGGTCGGCGCCAATATGTCTTTAGGCATTCGGCCGGAACACCTGCTGCCGAGCGATATCGCCGATGTCACCCTGGAAGGTGAAGTCCAGGTTGTCGAGCAGTTAGGGCACGAAACACAAATTCATATCCAGATCCCCGCCATCCGTCAAAACCTGGTTTATCGCCAGAATGACGTGGTGTTGGTAGAAGAGGGCGCCACATTCGCTATCGGCCTGCCGCCAGAGCGCTGTCATCTGTTCCGCGAGGATGGCAGCGCATGTCGTCGTCTGCATCAAGAGCCGGGTGTTTAAGGCCTCCATAAAAAAACGAAACGCAAAACCATTCGCAGTTTTAGAAGGTGGCAGCGTTTAAAGAAAAGCAATGATCTCAGGAGATAGAATGATGATTACTCTGCGCAAACTCCCACTGGCGGTTGCTGTCGCAGCGGGCGTAATGTCCGCTCAGGCAATGGCTGTCGATTTCCACGGTTACGCCCGTTCCGGTATTGGCTGGACGGGAAGCGGCGGCGAACAACAGTGTTTCCAGGCAACGGGTGCCCAAAGTAAATACCGTCTTGGTAACGAATGTGAAACCTATGCGGAACTGAAACTGGGCCAGGAAGTGTGGAAAGAGGGCGATAAGAGCTTCTATTTCGACACCAACGTCGCCTATTCGGTTAACCAGCAGAACGACTGGGAATCGACCGATCCCGCCTTCCGCGAAGCGAACGTGCAGGGTAAAAACCTGATTGAATGGCTGCCGGGCTCTACCATCTGGGCCGGTAAGCGCTTCTATCAGCGTCATGACGTACACATGATCGACTTCTACTACTGGGATATTTCAGGTCCTGGCGCGGGTATCGAAAATATCGATCTGGGCTTCGGTAAGCTTTCGCTGGCGGCGACCCGGTCTACTGAAGCGGGCGGCTCTTACACCTTCAGCAGCCAGAATATTTATGATGAAGTAAAAGATACCGCTAACGACGTCTTTGACGTACGTCTGGCTGGTCTGCAAACGAACCCGGACGGCGTACTGGAGCTGGGCGTTGATTACGGCCGCGCCAATACGACCGATGGTTATAAGCTGGCTGATGGGGCATCGAAAGACGGCTGGATGTTCACCGCCGAACACACGCAAAGCATGTTGAAAGGCTATAACAAGTTTGTCGTGCAATATGCCACCGATGCCATGACCACGCAGGGTAAAGGCCAGGCGCGCGGTTCCGACGGTTCTTCATCTTTCACTGAAGAATTGCCTGATGGAACCAAAATTAATTATGCCAATAAGGTCATCAATAATAATGGCGATATGTGGCGTATTTTGGATCATGGCGCCATCTCGCTTGGTGATAAATGGGATTTGATGTACGTCGGTATGTACCAGAATATCGATTGGGATAATAACCTGGGTACTGAGTGGTGGACCGTGGGCGTACGTCCAATGTACAAGTGGACGCCAATCATGAGTACCCTGCTGGAAGTCGGCTACGACAACGTGAAATCTCAGCAGACCGGCGATCGTAACAATCAATATAAAATCACCCTGGCGCAACAGTGGCAGGCGGGCGACAGCATCTGGTCGCGTCCGGCTATCCGTATTTTTGCCACCTACGCGAAATGGGATGAGAAATGGGGCTATATCAAAGACGGCGATAACATTTCCCGTTATGCCGCAGCGACTAACTCCGGCATTTCCACCAACAGCCGTGGCGATAGCGATGAGTGGACCTTCGGCGCCCAGATGGAAATCTGGTGGTAATACGATGGTCATCTGACGTAACGAGGGGCGCAAGCCCCTCTGAAACATCAGGTCTGATGATGCTTGTAAGCCGAATAAGGCGCCAGCCGCCATTCGGCGATATGTTTGGGTTGGCGCGCTATTGCCTGGCTACCGCTGAACCCGCCTTATTGAGGTGAGAATAATGAAAATGAAGAAAAGTCTCGTCGCCCTCTGTTTAACCGCAGGGCTGTTCGCCAGCGTGCCGGGTATCAGCCTGGCGGAAGTGAACTATGTACCGCAAAATACCAGCGCCGCGCCCGCTATTCCTGCTGCCGCGCTACAGCAATTAACCTGGACGCCTGTAGATCAGTCAAAAACGCAGTCTACCCAACTGGCGACTGGCGGCCAGCGCCTTGACGTCGCCGGCATTACCGGCCCGGTCGCCGCTTATAGCGTTCCGGCGAATATCGGCGAGCTGACATTAACTCTGACCAGCGAGGTCAATAAGCAAGCCAGCGTTTTTGCGCCAAACGTGTTGATTCTTGACCAAAATATGACGCCTTCGGCGTTCTTCCCCAGCAGTTACTTTACTTATCAGCAGCCGGGCGTCATGAGCGCAGACCGGCTGGAAGGCGTGATGCGCCTGACGCCTGCGTTGGGGCAGCAGAAACTCTATGTTCTGGTGTTTACGACCGAAAAAGATCTTCAGCAAACTACTACGCTGCTCGATCCGGCAAAAGCCTATGCCAAAGGCGTCGGTAACTCTATCCCGGATATTCCCGATCCAGTTGCTCGCCATACCACTGACGGCGTGGTGACACTGAAGGTAAAAACCAACAGCAGCTCCAGCGTATTGGTCGGGCCGTTGTTTGGCTCGTCCGGTACCGGGCCGGTAACGGTAGGCAATACCGCCGCGCCGGTCGCTGCGCCAGCGCCAGTCGCGCCGAAGAAAAGCGAACCGATGTTGAACGATACGGAAAGCTACTTTAATAAAGCGATTAAGGATGCCGTAGCGAAAGGCGACGTCGATAAAGCGCTGAAACTGCTTGATGAGGCCGAACGTCTGGGATCGACATCTGCCCGTTCCACCTTTATCAGCAGTGTAAAAGGCAAGGGGTAATTGTTTCCCCACAGTGCTGATTTTGCAGCAACTGGTGCGTCTCCTGGCGCACCTTTTTTTATCATTTCATGCGAATTGTTATTTTTTTGTTGCGCAACAGATCACTTAATTGTGATTGCACCCCCCGTAATGTCTTTTCTGAGATACAATGACTTTAAGTTATGAATCGGAGAGTAAGGCATGTCACACCCTGCGTTAACGCAACTGCGTGCGCTGCGCTATTTTGATGCGATTCCTGCGCTTGAACCCCATTTGCTGGACTGGCTGTTGCTGGAAGATTCTATGACTAAACGTTTTGAGCAGCAGGGAAAGCGGGTAAGCGTGACGCTGATTCGGGAAGCGTTTGTCGGCCAAAGTGAGGTCGAGGAAGCATCAGGTTTACTGCCATCCGAATCCCGCTACTGGTTACGTGAGATACTGCTTTGCGCTGACGGCGAGCCCTGGCTTGCCGGACGTACCGTGGTACCGGAATCCACGCTGTGCGGACCTGAACAGGTCTTACAACATCTGGGTAAAACCCCGCTTGGACGTTATCTATTTACATCATCGACACTGACCCGCGATTTTATTGAAATTGGACGCGATGCAACGCTGTGGGGGCGCCGCTCTCGACTGCGGTTGAGCGGAAAACCGCTGTTGCTTACCGAGCTTTTTTTACCTGCATCGCCGCTGTACTGAGAGGAAGATAAAGATGGAGTGGAGTCTGACGCAGAGTAAGCTGCTGGCGTTTCACCGTTTGATGCGTACAGATAAGCCTATTGGCGCGTTGCTGCTGCTCTGGCCGACGCTTTGGGCGCTATGGGTGGCGACGCCGGGTATGCCTCAGCTGTGGATTTTGGCAGTTTTTGTCGCTGGCGTGTGGTTAATGCGCGCGGCGGGCTGCGTGGTAAATGATTATGCCGATCGTAAATTTGACGGACATGTAAAACGTACGGTCAACCGGCCTTTACCCAGCGGCGCCGTGACAGAGAAAGAAGCGCGCAACCTGTTTGTGGTACTGGTGCTGCTGGCGTTTCTGTTGGTGCTGACGCTGAACGCCATGACGATTCTGCTTTCCGTGGCGGCGTTGGCGTTGGCCTGGGTTTATCCCTTTATGAAACGCTACACCCACCTGCCGCAGGTCGTGTTGGGGGCCGCTTTCGGCTGGTCAATCCCCATGGCGTTCGCCGCGGTGAGCGAATCCCTGCCGTTGAGCTGCTGGCTGATGTTCCTCGCCAATATTCTCTGGGCAGTGGCTTACGATACGCAATATGCGATGGTCGACAGAGATGATGATATCAAGATAGGCATTAAATCGACGGCGATCCTGTTTGGTCGTTATGACACATTGATTATCGGGATTCTGCAGCTTGGTGTCATGGTGTTAATGGCGCTGATCGGCTGGTTGAATGGTCTGGGATGGGGATATTACTGGGCTGTGCTGGTGGCGGGCGCGCTGTTTGTCTACCAGCAAAAACTGATTGCGAACCGTGAACGTGAAGCCTGCTTTAAAGCCTTTATGAACAATAACTACGTTGGCCTGGTGCTATTTTTAGGGCTGGCGATGAGTTACTGGCACTTCTGATGTCATGCCGGGCGAACCCGGCCTGCAAAGCCAAAATTTTCAATACGTCATACCAGTTGCCCGATAAGCTTACGCCATCGGGCATTTCAGGCACTGGCTTACTCGCCCTGCGTCGCGCTTTCAATCGTCAGACGGACATCAGAGGTAATCAGATCGGCAAGCATCTGATATATCTTCATCGTTTCTGCCGGTTCGGCATCGCCCGTATCGCTGATATAACCCTCATCCCGTAGCGTCAACACGAGTGAACTGAACACCGCTTTGTCGAAAAACTCCGGCGCGTTAATACCGTGCAGGACAGACAGACGTTGCGCCACGGTACGGCTTTCTTTCTCCAGCGTACTGCGGTTGATGGACGGATTGGCGCTCAACAGCCAGAACGTAATGGCATAACGCTGTAGCGTTTCACGCGCGCCTGCCGCCAGCAGCTGCAGCGTACGGGAATGCGCCGGGTTGATATGCAGTTCATCATCCTGCAGGGTGATTAGCCCCTGACGCTGCATTTCACTGGCCAGAGCGTCAATGACCGAGGCTAACTCCTCGCGCTCCCAGCGCAGGAACAGCTCCGCTTTTAACATCGGATAGAGCGCTTCAACATGCTGCTGCAACGCATCACGCGAAATGCGACGATGCTGGGTGATAATCGCCGCCATCAGCGAAGGCATAATCAACATATGCGCGATATTGTTACGATAATAGGTCATCAACACCGCCTGCTCGCGCGGCAGAATGATGATATCGCCAATGGTGTCTTTCTCGACCTCAAACTTATTCATCTGCAGCGCGTGAGCGATGAGTTCGCCAGCGCTGGCGGCAGGAACGGTTGAGTCTGTGGAATAAGGGACATTGCGCATCAGATCGAGATAGCAGTCAAGCTGCTCGGTGAGCTGCTCGCGGGTGAGCGAGCGCTGACGCGACGCTAACAGCGCGGTACAACACAGGTTCATCGCGTTTGCCGCGCCAGCGTTGTTAATACGCACCATCAGATCGGCGGCGATACTATTTACCGTCGGCGTCAGCCAGGCTGGGCGTATGGCCTCTATAGGGTCGATAGATTCGCGCCACTCCGGCACATGCTGGTTCAGGTACGTCATGAGCGGCATCGGTTCGCCAAAGTTAACGTAGCCCTGACCCAGATTGCGCAGCTTGCTCAAGCCTTTCAGCATCTGCGGCAGACTCTCTTTCTCTTTTGTCGCGCCGCGCAGCTCTTTCGCATAGGTGCCCACTTCCATGACGTGCTCATAGCCGATGTAAATAGGCACTAACGTAATTGGACGGGTACCGCCGCGCAGCATCGCCTGGATAGTCATCGACAGGGTGCCGGTTTTCGGGTCTAACAAACGTCCGGTACGCGAACGTCCTCCTTCGACAAAATACTCAACCGAGTAACCGCGGCTGAACAGCTCGCCCAGGTATTCGCGAAAGACGGTGGAATAGAGTTTATTCCCCTTAAAGGTACGACGAATAAAGAACGCGCCCAGACGACGGAAAATTGGGCCAGCGGGCCAGAAATTAAGGTTAATACCGGCGGCAATATGCGGCGGAACCAGTCCCTGATGGTACAGCACATAAGAAAGGAGCAAGTAGTCCATATGGCTGCGGTGACAGGGTACATAGACGATTTCATGCCCGTCGTGCGCCAGTTGGCGTACGCGCTCGGCGTTATGCACGTTAATCCCCTGGTACAGTCGGTTCCAGGTAAACCCCAAAATCCTGTCGGTCAAACGAATCATCTCGTAAGAGAAGTTCGCCGCGATCTCTTCCATCAGCGCAATGGCGTTTTGCTGCGCTTTTTCATGAGAGATTTTCTTACTGCGCGCTTCGTCTTCTACCGCGCGGGCGATCGCTTTCGAGGCCAGCAGTTTGTTAAACAGATCCTGACGGGCGGGCAGGCGTGGGCCAACCGCCGCCAGGCGCTGGCGAGCAAAGTGCATACGCGCCACGCGAGCCAGCTTCTGCGCGATGATTTTATCGGTGCCGTGTTCATCAGCCATACGACGCAATGAGACGGACGGCGAGAATCGGACAAAGCTATCGCGACCCAGCCAGGAGATGGCAAAGAATTTCTGTACGCCGTTCAGCATACGTAAAGGCGGGTTATCTTCTCCCTTTTCACGACCCGGCGCGCGGCCAAACATCACGGAAACGGGCACCATCTGCACGTCCAAAGCCGGATTACTCCGATGCAGATCGAGATAATCGTGAAAAAGTTTCACCGACTCTTCTTTTGGCGTGTAATAGGTAAAGACACGCGGTCCGCCGTGAATAAATACATAGCGCGGCAACAGCGCGCCGTCGATCTCCAGCGGCTCCAGCGGATCCGGGAGATCGTGCGCCAGACATTGAGCCCGCAGCGTCAGTAAGTCCGCTTTTGAGTTGTATGGCAAGACATACATAATGGGGCGAGAAGTATCGAGCCCCAATTCCTGGGCGGGTTCCGCCGGAATAGACTTGCTTTTTACCAGTATGCTTAATGGTAAATTCAGTAATTTGTAGTAAATTCGTGGCCAGCCGGACATAAACGATGTAAAGCCTCTGGTTAATAATGCAAATGCGCTGCAAGGATATCAGAAAGTTTAGCGAATTTCTGTTGTATCCCGTCATACTTCGCGCTGCGTTACGGCAGTCCGAATCGTGTAGGGCAACCGTATAATGTCATTGACGTTAATAATGTAAAAAGGTTCTTTTGATGGCCAATAATACCACTGGATTCACCAGAATTATCAAAGCGGCAGGATATTCCTGGAAAGGATTTCGCGCCGCATGGACTCACGAAGCGGCGTTTCGCCAGGAAAGTATCGCGGTATTGCTGGGCGTCATCATCGCCTGCTGGCTGGATGTGGATGCGATTACCCGTGTGTTATTGATAGGTTCCGTTTTACTTATCATGATTGTTGAAATCCTCAACAGCGCTATTGAAGCGGTCGTGGACCGCATCGGTTCTGAATACCATGAGCTTTCCGGCCGTGCGAAAGATATGGGATCGGCTGCGGTGCTACTGTCTATTTTCGTTGCCCTGATGACCTGGGGCATCCTGTTATGGTCACATTTTCGATAAAGGTTCCAAATTTTATAAATCTCTTGTTTTTTGCGCCGTTTGTGGTTCCAAAATCACCTTTAACTGTATATACTCACAGCATGACTGTATATACACCCAGGGGGCGGAATGAAAGCGTTAACGGCCAGGCAACAAGAGGTGTTTGATCTCATCCGGGATCACATCAGCCAGACAGGTATGCCACCGACGCGTGCGGAAATCGCGCAGCGTTTGGGGTTCCGTTCCCCAAACGCGGCGGAAGAACACCTTAAAGCGCTGGCGCGCAAAGGGGTGCTTGAAATCGTTTCCGGCGCATCGCGAGGTATCCGTCTGTTACAGGAAGAAGAGGACGGATTACCGCTTGTCGGGCGTGTCGCGGCGGGTGAACCGCTTCTGGCGCAGCAGCATATTGAAGGCCATTACCAGGTCGATCCTTCACTGTTCAAACCCAGCGCCGATTTCCTGCTGCGCGTGAGCGGTATGTCGATGAAAGACATCGGTATTATGGATGGGGATTTGCTGGCGGTACATAAAACGCAGGACGTCCGTAATGGCCAGGTGGTTGTCGCTCGCATTGACGATGAAGTGACAGTAAAGCGCCTGAAAAAGCAGGGCAATAAAGTGGAGCTGCTGCCGGAAAACAGCGAGTTTACACCGATAGTGGTGGATCTGCGCGAACAAAGCTTTACGATTGAAGGGCTGGCGGTAGGCGTCATTCGCAACGGGGAATGGTTGTAATCTCTTTTTAATCTCCTTGTAAGCCGTCATCCGGCAATCGTGCAGCCTGATGGCGCTACGCTTATCAGGCCTACGGGAATGCAGTTCCTGAGATGATTAATTTGTAGGCCGGATAAGGCGTTACGTCGCCATCCGGCAATGCGCTCGTTTCGTTTAACTCCTTGTCAGGCTTTTCTCCATGCCGCTTTTTACCTCCTCTGATAAAGCTCTCTGGCGTCTCGCGCTGCCGATGATTTTTTCTAACATCACCGTCCCCTTACTGGGGCTGGTCGATACGGCGGTGATTGGTCATCTGGACAGCCCGGTTTTCCTGGGCGGCGTGGCGGTGGGCGCGACTGCCACCAGCTTTCTTTTCATGCTGCTGCTATTTCTACGTATGAGCACCACCGGACTAACGGCGCAGGCATTTGGCGCCAAAAATCCACAGGCGTTAGCCCGGGCGCTCATTCAACCGTTATTACTGGCGCTGGGCGCTGGCGTGATGATTGTGCTATTTCGCACGCCGCTTATCGAGCTGGCTTTACATATTGTCGGCGGGAACGACGCTGTCCTGGTGCAGGCGAGACGCTTCCTTGAAATTCGTTGGCTAAGCGCTCCCGCGTCACTGGCGAATCTGGTGCTGCTCGGTTGGCTGTTAGGCGTTCAGTATGCGCGGGCGCCGGTTATCTTGTTGGTCGTGGGCAATATCCTCAACATCGCGCTCGACCTGTGGCTGGTGATGGGACTTCATATGAACGTGCAGGGCGCCGCCCTGGCGACGGTCATCGCAGAATATGCCACGTTACTGATCGGCCTCATGATGGTACGTAAAGTTCTCCATCTCCGCGGTGTGTCGCTGGATATGCTAAAACAGGCCTGGCGCGGCAACGTGCGCCTCCTTTTGGCGCTCAATCGCGATATCATGCTGCGCTCATTGCTCCTTCAGCTTTGTTTTGGCGCAATCACGGTGTCAGGCGCGCGGCTGGGCAGCGATATTATCGCGGTAAATGCAGTCCTGATGACCTTACTCACCTTTACGGCCTATGCGCTGGACGGTTTTGCTTATGCGGTGGAGGCGCACTCCGGTCAGGCTTACGGCGCGCGTGACGGTAGCAAGCTACTGGACGTCTGGCGAGCGGCGTGTCGTCAGTCGGGAATTGTGGCCTTGTTGTTTTCCACAGTCTATGCCCTGGCAGGCGAACATATTGTCGCGTTACTGACCTCATTGCCGCAAATACAGCTACTGGCGGATCGGTATCTTATCTGGCAGGTGGTATTACCGCTGGTGGGCGTATGGTGCTATCTGCTCGACGGTATGTTTATTGGCGCGACGCGCGCTGCCGAAATGCGCAATAGCATGGCAGTCGCCGCGGGAGGATTCGCGCTGACGCTCTTCGCCCTGCCGGTATTAGGAAATCATGGTTTATGGCTGGCATTAACCGTGTTCCTGGCGCTTCGCGGTCTGTCGTTGAGCCTTATCTGGCGTCGTCACTGGCGCGAGGGTACATGGTTTGCCAGATCGTGACGGTTAAAAATTCTGAATATAAAACCGAAGGCCGAATTCCTGCCTACAATTATTATCACGTCCAGCAGAAATTGCAGTGCATTTGGGCGAATAACACCTGCTATTCCTAACCGAATGATGAGGACAAGATGATGAATAAAGACGAAGCCGGCGGTAACTGGAAACAGTTTAAAGGTAAAATGAAAGAACAATGGGGCAAACTGACCGATGACGATATGACCGTTATCGAAGGTAAACGCGACCAACTGGTAGGTAAAATCCAGGAGCGTTACGGTTACCAGAAAGATCAGGCGGAAAAAGAGGTTGTTGACTGGGAAACCCGTAACAACTATCGCTGGTAATACGTTTTCCCCTACCAGGAGTACATGGATGTGCTTCCCACTGTTTGCTTATGAATGCGGGCGTGCTCCTCTCTACTGCCGCCCGTTTTTCCGTTCAGGCTAACGCGGTTTTTTCTTCACCAGCACCGAGTGATCGTGACCACAGTCGCCCGGATGGCGACACGCTTCCACTTCTACGCACGCAGGGCACAGACCGTGCGCCTCAATAACGTTATGTCGTAGCGCAAAGCCCATTTTAGCCGCCAGCGTATGCATGATGTCTTCCACGCCCTCGGCACACTCTTCCTTCACCACGCCGCAACGATCGCAGATAAACATGGCCGAGCTGTGCGTTGGCTGGTCGAACAGGTGGCAAACCACGTAACTATTGGTGGATTCCACTTTATGGACAAAACCCTGTTCGAGCAAAAAATCCAGCGCGCGGTAGATGGTGGGCGGTTTGGCCTGTGGTTCCGTTTCGCGCAGCAAATCGAGCAAATCGTATGCGCTGATGGCACCCTGTTGCAGACTCATCAGGCGCAGCACTTCGAGGCGCTGAGGCGTCAGGCGCACGTTGCGCTGCGCGCAGAGTTTTTCAGCTTGCGCCAGTAACTCTTGCGTTGTGGTCTTTTCCATGTAGCACCTCGAATGGCATGAAAGTCTAATCCGTTACTTTACCACGAGCTGCTTAAAACTCTGAAATTACCCCGTGACAAGATATCGCCTGCTAAGCTTTTCCGCGCCAGTATTCTCATCTATACCTAATGAGGGTCGATATTATAACAACAGGATTTAACATCACTATTTCACAGCAATAGTTCGCCTCTGTCCGGTAAAGCGTGGCGGAGGGATTACTTCACCTGATAATAAGATGGGCTAACTGTGAACAAAAACGTCAAACTTTCACTGATTGCTATCGCGGTCTCGCTTTTTATGGCAAAGCAGGCGAGCGCCGCCAATACCTGGACGGAAGCGCGTAATGACGCAATGGGCGGGACGGGCGTTGCGTCCGCGAATTATGGCAGCGGAGTACTATTAAATCCGGCGTTACTGGCAAAAGCCAAACCGGAAGACAATATCACTGTTGTCCTTCCTGCGGTCGGCGTCCAGATTACGGATAAAGACAATCTCCAGGATGAAATTGACGATATCAGCGATAAAGTGGATTACTACGATGAGGTCGTCGATAACCTTACGCTGGGGCAAATTGTGCTCAATCCGCGAGGCGTGCTGAATCAATTTCAGGGCGCCGCGCGCGACCTGGCCGATGAGCTGGAATATCTCAACGGAAAAACCGCCCGCGCCAATGCCGGCGCCGGGTTGGCGGTAAGTATTCCAGGGCAAACGCTTTCCGTGGCGTTTATCGCCAAAGGTTATGCGCATGGGCGCGTGAGTTCGTCCATTGATCAGAACGATATTCAGTATCTGCGTGATATCCAGCATGATGAACGTGTCGCGCTTCGTGAAGCAGGACGCGCTGCTTTGCTGGGGTCTGACGAAATTACAAAGCATTTAAACTCTACCGCGTCGGGGCGGGTAGCGATTGTGTCTGACTACGGTATTGCGCTGGCGAAGCAGTTTGTGGTGGGCGAGGTGCCTGTTTCCATTGGCGTTACACCAAAACTGCAAAAAACCTGGCTCTATAACTACACCACCTCAATTTATAACTACGACAGTAGCGACTGGAATAGCAGCCGTTATCGCAATGATGATACGGGTTTTAACATTGATGCGGGGCTTGCTGCCGATATCGGTGAAAACTGGACGCTGGGGCTGAGCGGGCAAAATCTGGTATCTCGCGATATCGATACGAAAGATATTTACATCACTAATGGTATGACGGGAGAAACCACCAACTACAAAGATACATACCAAATCCGCCCCCTGGTTACCGCGGGCGTCGCATGGCATAACGATTTGCTGACCGTAAGTGCCGATGGCGATCTGACGGAAACGAAAGGCTTTAAGAGCGAAGACAATTCACAGTACGTGGGTGTCGGCGCTGAAGTTCGACCGTTGTCATGGCTGGCGGTGCGCGCAGGGTATCGTGCGGATGTGAAAAATAACGATAGCAATGTGGTTACCGGCGGTCTTGGCTTTGCGCCCTTTAACCGTGTGCATCTCGATTTAATGGGACTGTACGGCGAAGATGAAACCTGGGGGGCAGGCGCGCAGCTTACAATGACATTCTGAGGTGCTTTCACCGGAGGCGCTACGCCTCCGGTTTAGCGTTATGCTATAGTAACGCCCCTTTTTTAACCGGATGCTTATTTATTCGTCATGCAGCCTGAAACCCAGTCCTCCGCTTTTCCTGCTTATCGCTTCTCCATCGCGCCTATGCTCGACTGGACGGACAGACATTGCCGCTATTTCCTGCGTTTGCTGTCTCGCCAGACGCTGCTCTACACCGAAATGGTGACCACGGGCGCGATTATTCACGGTAAGGGTGACTATCTGGCTTACAGCGAAGAAGAGCATCCGGTCGCTCTACAGCTTGGTGGAAGCGATCCGGCTCAGCTTGCGCATTGTGCAAAGCTGGCGGAAGCGCGTGGCTACGATGAAATTAACCTCAACGTGGGGTGCCCTTCCGATCGCGTGCAAAATGGTATGTTTGGCGCCTGTTTGATGGGCAATGCGCAACTGGTCGCCGATTGTGTTAAAGCCATGCGTGATGTCGTCTCGATTCCGGTGACGGTAAAAACCCGCATTGGTATTGACGATCAGGACAGTTATGCGTTCCTGTGTGATTTCATTAATACGGTTTCCGGTCAGGGCGAATGCGAGATGTTTATTATCCATGCGCGCAAAGCCTGGCTTTCTGGCTTAAGCCCGAAAGAAAATCGTGAGATCCCGCCGCTGGATTACCCGCGCGTCTATCAGCTAAAGCGGGATTTTCCGCACCTGACCATGTCCATTAACGGCGGCATCAAATCTCTGGAAGAGGCGAAGGAGCACCTGCGCCATATGGATGGCGTCATGGTTGGCCGCGAAGCTTATCAGAATCCGGGTATACTGGCCGCGGTGGATCGGGAGATCTTTGGCGCCGATACCACCGATGCCGACCCGGTTGCGGTGGTTCGCGCAATGTATCCCTATATTGAGCGTGAATTGAGCCAGGGAGCGTATCTGGGGCATATCACTCGCCATATGCTGGGGTTGTTCCAGGGCATCCCCGGCGCGCGACAGTGGCGTCGCTATCTGAGCGAAAACGCCCATAAAGCTGGCGCGGATGTTGCTGTACTGGAGCAGGCGCTAAAACTGGTGGCAGACAAGCGTTAAAAGTTCGCCAAAAATTAGTCAATCTCACCACGCTCTGTGCAGTCTTGCAGGGCGTTTTCTTTATATATCAAAAACATAAATATTGGCATGATTTTTGTAATAGCTTACCTGACCAGACCCGGTAAGCGTCGTGCCGCCGGGCAATGCCATCTTTATGGGGAACGACTATGCTGGAACTACTTTTTGTGCTTGGCTTTTTTCTGATGTTAATGGTGACGGGCGTCTCCTTGCTGGGCATTCTGGCCGCGCTGGTTGTAGCGACTGCCGTCATGTTCCTGGGCGGAATGTTCGCCCTGATGATCAAACTGTTACCGTGGCTACTGCTGGCGGTGGCTGTGGTGTGGGTGATCAAAGCAGTAAAAACGCCAAAAATCCCACAGTATCAGCGCAATAACCGTCGGTTTTACTAAGGTATTGAGCGGTTCGTCACAACCTGGAACTTTGCCCTCACAGGCAAATAGGAATCGATTATTAAATCTGTCATGATTGCGCAGGTAACGAATTCATCGCGCTGTACCCTACATACAGCCGAACAAAAAAAGAAAGGGCTTCCCGGGTGGAAGCCCAATTTCTTTGCAGAGCTATTACGGAATCAGCAGGCTTGAGCCCTGTGTGGCCCGGCTTTCCAGCACCTCATGCGCGCGACGGACATCTTTTAACGCATAGCGTTGATTTTCAGCCACATCGACTTTAATCACGCCGCTGGCGATCAATGAGAACAATTCATTGCTGGCTTCGGTCAGTTCTTCACGCGTCGTAATATACCCCTGTAGTGAAGGTCGCGTGGCATACAGGGAACCTTTCTGATTCAGAATACCTAAATTCACGCCAGTGACGGGGCCGGACGCATTGCCGAAACTGACCATCAGTCCCCGACGTTGCAGGCAGTCCAGTGAGGCTTCCCAGGTATCTTTCCCCACGGAGTCATAGACCACGCGGACTTTTTTGCCGCCGGTGATCTCTTTTACCCGTTCGACAATGCTCTCCTCACGGTAATTAATTACCTGCCAGGCACCGGCGTCCAGCGCCCGCTGCGCTTTTTGCGCGCTACCGACGGTACCGATAAGCTTCGCGCCCAGCGCTTTCGCCCATTGGCAGGCGATCAGACCGACGCCGCCCGCAGCGGCATGAAACAGGAAGGGTTCGTCGGGTTTCACTTCATAGGTTTTGCGCAACAGGTAAAAAACGGTCAACCCCTTGAGAAAAGAGGCTGCCGCCTGTTCGAAGGAAATGGCGTCAGGTAAAATCGCGGCTTTATCTGCGGGGACGTTATGGACAGAACTGTAAGCGCCGAGCGTTGACTGCGCGTAGACGACGCGATCGCCCACGCGAATGTGCTCCACGCTGTTGCCGACTTTACTGACCACACCCGCAGCTTCGGTTCCCAGGCCCGCAGGCAACGACGGGGGCGGATAGAGTCCGCTACGGATATAGGTGTCGATGAAGTTGATACCAATGGCTTTGTTCTCAACCTGGATTTCGTGTTCCGCCGGTTCCGTTGGCGTAAACTCCACGGTCTGAAGCACTTCCGGACCACCATGCTTGTGAAATTCAATACGCGTTGCCATGCTTCCTCCAAAAGAAATGTGGTAATCTTTCGACCCAATCACTATCTCGGTAACTCCATTCACTATGGCAGGAAATAAACCCTTCAACAAACCACAGACTGATGCCCGCGACCGCGATCCGCAGGTTGCCGGGATAAAAGTGCCGCCGCACTCGATTGAAGCGGAACAGTCGGTGTTGGGCGGTTTAATGCTGGATAACGAGCGCTGGGACGATGTGGCCGAGCGCGTGGTGGCGGAAGATTTCTATACCCGCCCGCATCGCCATATCTTTACGGAGATGGGGCGCTTGCAGGAAAGCGGCAGTCCTATCGACTTGATTACGCTCGCGGAATCGCTGGAGCGGCAGGGCCAACTGGACAGCGTCGGCGGTTTCGCCTATCTGGCGGAGTTGTCTAAAAACACGCCAAGCGCGGCGAATATCAGTGCTTATGCGGACATTGTGCGCGAACGCGCCGTGGTCCGCGATATGATCGCGGTGGCGCATGAAATTGCGGACGCCGGTTACGATCCACAGGGGCGCAATAGCGACGAACTGCTGGATCTGGCGGAGTCGCGCGTCTTCCAGATCGCGGAAAACCGGGCCAACAAAGACGAAGGTCCGAAAAGCATCGACCAGATTCTCGACGCTACCGTGGCGCGTATTGAGCAGTTGTTCCAGCAACCGCACGATGGCGTTACAGGCGTGGATACCGGCTATCAGGATCTCAATAAAAAGACGGCAGGGTTACAGCGTTCGGATTTGATTATCGTCGCGGCGCGTCCCTCCATGGGTAAAACCACTTTTGCGATGAACCTCTGCGAAAATGCGGCGATGTTGCAGGATAAACCGGTACTGATCTTCAGCCTGGAGATGCCCGGCGAACAGATCATGATGCGTATGCTGGCCTCGCTGTCCCGCGTCGATCAGACACGTATTCGTACCGGTCAACTCGATGATGAGGACTGGGCGCGAATCTCCGGCACGATGGGCATTCTGCTGGAGAAACGCAATATGTATATTGACGACTCCTCAGGTCTTACGCCGACAGAAGTCCGTTCGCGCGCGCGGCGTATTTTCCGCGAACATGGCGGGTTAAGTCTGATTATGATCGACTACCTGCAATTGATGCGCGTGCCGTCGCTTTCTGATAACCGTACTCTGGAAATCGCCGAAATTTCTCGCTCGTTGAAAGCGCTGGCGAAGGAACTTCAGGTGCCGGTCGTGGCGTTATCGCAGCTTAACCGCTCTCTGGAACAACGCGCGGACAAACGTCCGGTGAACTCCGACCTGCGTGAATCCGGCTCTATTGAACAGGATGCCGACTTAATTATGTTTATCTACCGTGATGAGGTTTATCACGAGAACAGCGACTTAAAAGGCATTGCTGAAATTATTATTGGTAAGCAGCGTAACGGTCCTATCGGTACGGTTCGTCTGACGTTCAATGGTCAGTGGTCGCGCTTCGATAACTATGCGGGACCGCAATACGATGATGAGTAACTCTCCGTCATTCTTTTAACAAGGAATTCAAATGCAAGCGGCAACAGTCGTCATTAACCGCCGCGCTCTGCGACACAACCTGCAACGTCTGCGTGAACTGGCGCCTGCCAGTAAGCTGGTTGCGGTGGTGAAAGCGAACGCTTATGGACACGGTCTTCTGGAGACCGCGCGAACGCTCCCTGATGCTGACGCTTTTGGCGTGGCGCGTCTTGAAGAGGCTCTACGTCTGCGAGCGGGCGGGATCACGCAGCCTATCCTGCTGCTGGAGGGTTTTTTCGACGCCGCCGATCTGCCGACCATTTCCGCGCAATGTCTGCATACCGCCGTACATAATCAAGAGCAGCTTGCCGCCCTGGAGGCGGTGGAGCTGGCGGAGCCGGTAACGGTCTGGATGAAACTGGATACCGGTATGCATCGTCTCGGCGTGCGTCCCGAAGAGGCGGAGGCGTTCTACCAGCGTCTGACGCACTGTAAAAATGTACGCCAGCCGGTGAATATCGTCAGCCATTTTGCCCGTGCGGATGAGCCGGAATGCGGCGCTACCGAACATCAGCTCGACATTTTTAATGCCTTCTGTCAGGGTAAACCCGGTCAGCGCTCTATTGCCGCGTCTGGCGGTATTCTGCTGTGGCCGCAGTCTCACTTTGACTGGGCGCGTCCGGGCATCATTTTGTATGGCGTATCGCCGCTGGAGCACAAACCCTGGGGGCCGGATTTTGGTTTTCAGCCGGTGATGTCCTTAACCTCCAGTTTGATCGCGGTACGTGACCACAAAGCGGGCGAACCGGTGGGCTACGGCGGGACATGGGTGAGTGAGCGCGACACGCGCCTGGGCGTGGTGGCGATGGGGTATGGCGATGGCTACCCACGAGCGGCGCCTTCCGGTACGCCAGTACTGGTCAATGGTCGTGAAGTCCCGATTGTCGGGCGGGTGGCGATGGATATGATTTGCGTGGATTTGGGGCCAAACGCGCAGGATAACGCGGGCGATCCGGTGGTTTTATGGGGTGAAGGTCTGCCGGTTGAACGTATCGCTGAAATGACAAAAGTAAGTGCTTACGAACTTATCACGCGCCTGACCTCAAGGGTGGCGATGAAGTATATTGATTAAATACGCGGCGGGCCGGGTGGTGCTTGCGCTTATCCGGCTTGTATCGCGCATTGACTGTAGGCCGGATAAGACGTTCACGCCGCCATCCGGTAATATGCGCATCCACCACAACATCCTCTCGATCTTCTCGTCCTTCCGGTTTATTGTGTTATTTCCTGCCCTCTGTAAACCTGGAGAACCATCGCGTGTTTCAAAAAGTTGACGCCTATGCCGGCGATCCGATTCTTTCACTGATGGAGCGTTTTAAAGACGACTCCCGTCACGACAAAGTAAATCTGAGCATTGGCCTGTATTACAACGAAGACGGGATTATCCCACAGCTTAAAACGGTGGCCGAAGCCGAAGCCCGGCTTAACGCGCAGCCGCATGGCGCTTCGCTGTACCTGCCGATGGAAGGACTCAATACTTATCGCCATACTATCGCGCCTTTGCTCTTTGGCGCCGATCACCCGGTTCTTCAGCAACAGCGCGTGGCTACTATCCAGACATTAGGCGGTTCCGGCGCGCTGAAAGTGGGCGCGGATTTCCTGAAGCGTTATTTCCCCGACGCAGGCGTATGGGTGAGTGACCCTACCTGGGAAAACCATATTGCGATATTTGCCGGGGCAGGATTCGAAGTGAGTACTTACCCCTGGTATGACGACGCGACTAACGGCATCCGTTTTAACGATCTGCTGGCTACGCTGAATACGTTACCTGCGCGCAGTATCGTGCTGCTGCACCCCTGTTGTCACAACCCGACCGGGGCGGATTTAACGCCTTCGCAATGGGATGCGGTGATTGAGATAGTGAAAGCGCGCGATCTGATTCCGTTCCTTGATATTGCCTATCAGGGGTTTGGCGCAGGCATGGACGAGGATGCTTACGCTATTCGCGCCATTGCCAGCGCCGGGTTACCTGCGTTAGTCAGTAATTCTTTTTCGAAGATTTTCTCGCTGTACGGCGAGCGCGTCGGCGGCCTGTCCGTGGTGTGTGAAGATGCCGAAATCGCCGAGCGGGTTCTGGGACAGCTAAAAGCGACGGTGCGCCGAATTTACTCCAGTCCGCCGTGTTTCGGCGCTCAGGTGGTCGCTACGGTCCTGGGCGATGAGGCGTTAAAAGCGAGCTGGCTGGCGGAAGTCGACGCGATGCGTAACCGCATTATATCGATGCGGCAGACGCTGGTGAAGGAGCTGAAGGCGGAGATGCCTGACCGCAACTTCGATTACTTGTTACAGCAGCGCGGTATGTTCAGCTATACCGGGTTAAGCGAGGAGCAGGTCGAGCGGTTGCACGATGAGTTTGGCGTTTACCTGATTGCCAGTGGCCGCATGTGTGTCGCCGGGCTTAATGCTTCAAATGTACACCGCGTGGCGAAGGCATTTGCCGCTGTCATGTAATGTTCAGGCCGGACGGCGATAACAATGCTCTCCGGCCTGACAATAGCTGTTGTGATCATCCTCTTTTTTCGTAACAAAACCGCAGATAATCCTTCCTTTTGACCGTTACTGGCGTTATGGTCAGATAGTTTTTTGAGCAAAGACTCATCTTGATAATTATAATATTTTGAATTTTAAGGGAAAAGTATGAAAAAAATAACCCTGGCGCTGAGTGCCGTCTGTTTGTTGTTTACGCTAAACCATTCCGCGAATGCGTTAGTATCTTCCCCTTCGACGCTCAATCCGGGCACTAATGTTGCAAAACTCGCGGAACAAGCGCCTGTCCATTGGGTCTCTGTCGCCCAGATTGAAAACAGCCTCACCGGACGCCCGCCGATGGCGGTCGGCTTTGATATTGACGACACCGTGTTATTTTCCAGCCCCGGATTCTGGCGCGGAAAGAAAACCTACTCCCCGGACAGCGACGATTATCTGAAAAATCCGGCCTTTTGGGAAAAAATGAACAACGGCTGGGATGAGTTCAGTATTCCAAAAGAAGTGGCCCGACAGCTCATTGATATGCATGTTCGTCGTGGCGACAGTATTTACTTTGTCACTGGTCGTAGTCAGACGAAAACGGAAACCGTGTCGAAAACGCTGGCGGATAACTTCCATATTCCGGCGGCGAATATGAATCCGGTGATTTTCGCCGGCGATAAACCGGGACAAAATACGAAAGTTCAGTGGCTGCAGGAGAAGAACATGCGTATCTTCTACGGCGATTCGGATAACGATATTACCGCGGCCCGTGATTGTGGTATCCGCGGTATTCGCATCCTGCGCGCGGCTAACTCCACCTACAAACCGCTGCCGCAGGCAGGAGCGTTTGGCGAGGAAGTCATTGTCAACTCGGAGTACTAAAAATCAGGAGAGCGACAGGCTCTCCTTTTTTGCATGATTTTTGCACAAACTTGCCCCGCCAGCTTTTACCTTTTCCGGACTTGCTGCACACTATTCAGGAGACGTTTGTTTTTAGGAAGGAGCAGCCTATGTGGTATCAGCGCACCATTACACTGAGCGAGAAGCCGCGCGGGTTTCATCTGATAACAGATGAAATTATCGATAAATTGTCTGGCTTACCGCCTGTCGAAACGGGTTTGCTGCATCTGTTGTTGCTACACACCTCGGCCTCGCTGACGCTAAACGAAAACTGCGATCCCACCGTGCGCGCTGATATGGAGCGCCATTTCCTGAAAACCGTTCCCGATAATGCGGCGTATGAACATGATTACGAAGGCGCGGATGACATGCCTTCGCATATTAAGTCGTCAGTATTGGGCGTCTCGTTGCTGCTGCCTGTACGCCAGGGGCGTTTACAGTTAGGAACATGGCAAGGTATCTGGTTGGGAGAGCACCGTATTCAAGGCGGTCCACGTAAAATCATCGCGACACTACAAGGGGAATGATAATGACCATTTCGGAATTACTGCAATACTGCATGGCAAAACCTGGCGCAGAGCAGAGCGTCCACAGCGACTGGAAAGCGACGCAAATTAAAGTGGAAGATGTACTTTTCGCGATGGTAAAAGAAGTTGAAGGACGCCCGGCAGCCTCTCTCAAAACCAGCCCGGAACTGGCAGAATTGTTACGTCAGCAGCACAGCGATGTACGACCGAGTCGGCACCTTAATAAAGCGCACTGGAGCACGGTCTATCTGGACGGATCGCTGCCGGATTCACAACTCTATTATCTGGTCGATGCCTCTTATCAACAGGCGGTAAATGCGCTGTCGGAAGATAAACGCAAGCAGTTGCCGCAGTCCTGATTATAGCGCGCCGACCAACAACGCCAGGGCGATATCAATGAGGCGGATGACCGTAGACCGGATACGGCTGCCGAGGGCGATTTGCGCATTATTGGCGCGTAGCCTGGCGAGGTCCCGCTGTCCTTCCAGCAGAATAATCATATCGTCGTCGTCCAGCCAGCCGCGAGCATGTTCCTGAAGCGCGCGGGCGATAAACGCGGCGGACTCGCGGATACCGTCGTCGCTGTCTTCTCTTGCCTGCTTATACGCCTGGATAAACTCGGCAATCGCCGAGGAAACTACAGGATGTTCGGACCGGGTGGTGGTAAGCAGGTTATGTATTTCGTTAATAGACGCCATTTTCATCTCCCTGAGTGCAGCGAGCGCCCCAATGCAGACACTCACCCTGTATGGCTAATTTCCAGACCTGATTATTTTGCTGTTGGTATCTCTCAGCCTGGATGTAAGTAAGTGGTTGCTTACGTTGCATAACCCGCGCATAAAGACGCAAATAGTGATTTTTCAGCAGCGCCAGATTATCGAGTCGGTGTTTATCCCCACCTTGACGGGCGACCCGCTCAGCCTGAAAAAATGTCTGGCGGATATCGCGGTCATCCTTGAGCAGTGTCTCTTTTGGCCACGGTATTCGCGCCGCGTCCTGCAGGAAGTGGGTTGAGCGCGCTTGTAATAGCGTCAGTTGTTGAAAAGCCACGGCGCTAAAGTGGTCAGGCAGCGTACAGGCGGATAAAAACAGGCACAGCAGTAGTGTGATTGCGTAGGGCAACTTCATGGTGTTTTCCATAACAGACCGTTTGCGCTATCACATGTCAGAGCGAGGCGGCACGCAAATCACAAATGCTCAACACGGATATAATGAGGTGGGGTGAGGAAAAATGATGCCGCTTCCCGGCGAATCGGAAAGCGGCGTGAAGGTTATTTGAGCATAGGTTTAAGGAAGCGGGCGGTATGCGACGCCTCGCACTCCGCCACGGTTTCCGGCGTACCGGAGACGAGAATTTCGCCGCCGCCGCTGCCGCCTTCCGGGCCGAGGTCGACAATCCAGTCCGCCGTTTTAATGACGTCCAGGTTGTGTTCGATCACCACGATGGTGTTGCCCTGATCGCGCAACTGATGCAGAACGTCAAGCAACTGCTGAATATCGGCAAAGTGCAGGCCGGTGGTCGGCTCGTCGAGAATATACAGCGTCTGCCCGGTACCGCGCTTCGACAGTTCGCGCGCCAGCTTCACGCGCTGGGCCTCGCCGCCGGAAAGCGTCGTCGCCGACTGACCAAGACGAATATAGGTCAGCCCCACGTCCATCAGCGTCTGCAGCTTACGCGCCAGCGCCGGAACCGCATCAAAGAACTCACGCGCTTCTTCAATGGTCATATCCAGCACTTCGTGGATGGTCTTGCCTTTGTACTTAATCTCCAGCGTTTCCCGGTTATAGCGCTTGCCTTTGCACTGGTCGCACGGCACGTAAATATCCGGCAGAAAGTGCATTTCGACTTTAATGACGCCATCGCCCTGGCACGCTTCGCAGCGACCGCCGCGCACGTTGAAGCTGAATCGCCCTGGCGTATAGCCGCGCGAGCGAGACTCCGGCACGCCAGCAAAAAGCTCGCGAACCGGGGTAAAGACGCCCGTATAGGTCGCCGGGTTGGAGCGCGGGGTACGGCCGATCGGGCTCTGGTCGATATCGATCACTTTATCGAAATGTTCCAGCCCCTGAATATCCCGATACGGCGCCGGTTCGGCGATAGTCGCCCCGTTTAACTGACGCTGGGCGATGGGGAACAGTGTGTCGTTAATCAGCGTCGATTTACCGGAACCTGAGACGCCGGTGATACAGGTAAACAGCCCTACCGGTAGCGTAAGGGTCACATCTTTCAGGTTGTTGCCGCGCGCGCCGGTGAGTTTGAGCACTTTTTCTGGATTTGCCGGTACGCGTTGTTTCGGCACTTCAATTTTGCGTTTACCGCTCATGTACTGGCCGGTCAGCGATTCCGGTACCGCCATAATGGCTTCCAGCGGGCCTTCCGCCACCACCTCGCCGCCGTGAACGCCCGCGCCGGGGCCAATATCAATCACATGGTCGGCGGCGCGGATGGCGTCTTCATCGTGTTCCACCACAATCACGGTATTGCCAAGATTGCGCAGATGAATCAGCGTACCCAGCAGCCGTTCGTTATCGCGCTGGTGCAGACCGATGGACGGTTCATCCAGCACATACATCACGCCGACTAACCCGGCGCCTATCTGGCTCGCCAGACGAATACGCTGGGCTTCGCCGCCGGAAAGCGTTTCTGCCGAGCGGGAGAGCGTGAGATAGTTCAGGCCGACGTTCACCAGAAACTTGAGGCGATCGCCGATCTCTTTTAGCACTTTTTCGGCGATTTTCGCCCGTTGCCCGGAAAGCTTGAGATTAGTGAAAAAATCCATCGCATGGCCAATGCTCATATCGGAAATAGCAGGCAGCGGCGTATTTTCCACAAATACATGGCGCGCTTCGCGATTCAGTCGCGTTCCTTCACAGCTGGCGCAGGGGCGATTACTGATGAATTTCGCCAGCTCTTCGCGCACCGCGCTGGATTCCGTCTCTTTATAACGACGCTCCATATTATGCAGCACGCCTTCGAACGGATGGCGGCGCACGGAGGTATCGCCGCGATCGTTCATGTATTTAAATTCGATATTCTCTTTGCCGGAACCGTACAGCACGACTTTATGTACGTTGGCGCTGAGGCTTGCCCACGGCGCATCCACGTCGAACTTATAGTGTTCCGCCAGCGACTTGAGCATTTGAAAGTAGTAAAAATTGCGACGATCCCAACCACGAATCGCGCCGCCTGCCAGCGACAGGTCGGGATTCTGGATCACGCGGTCCGGATCGAAATATTGCTGAACGCCGAGCCCGTCACAGGTCGGGCAGGCGCCTGCCGGGTTGTTGAACGAGAACAGACGCGGTTCCAGCTCGCGCATACTGTAGCCGCAAATCGGACAGGCAAAATTGGCGGAGAACAGGAGTTCCTCCGCTTTCTCATCGTCCATATCGGCAACAACCGCCGTGCCGCCGGATAATTCCAGCGCTGTTTCGAACGACTCCGCCAGGCGTTGGGAAAGATCGTTGCGAACTTTGAAGCGATCGATCACCACCTCAATGGTATGTTTCTTTTGCAATTCCAGCTTCGGCGGATCGGAGAGATCGCAGACTTCGCCGTCAATACGGGCGCGAATGTAACCCTGGCTTGCCAGATTTTCCAGCGTTTTGGTGTGTTCGCCTTTACGCTCTTTAATAATCGGCGCCAGCAGCATCAGACGTTTGCCTTCCGGCTGTGACAGCACGTTATCGACCATCTGGCTAACGGTTTGCGCCGCCAGCGGCACGTCATGGTCCGGACAACGCGGCTCGCCCACGCGGGCAAACAGCAGGCGCAGGTAGTCGTGAATCTCGGTAATGGTACCCACCGTAGAGCGCGGGTTGTGAGATGTCGATTTCTGTTCAATTGAGATCGCGGGCGATAGCCCCTCAATATGGTCGACATCCGGTTTTTCCATGAGCGACAAAAACTGCCGCGCGTAAGCGGAGAGCGATTCAACGTAACGACGCTGCCCTTCGGCATACAGAGTGTCGAAAGCCAGTGAGGATTTGCCTGAACCCGAAAGCCCGGTCACGACAATCAGTTTGTCGCGGGGGATGACGAGGTTAATATTTTTGAGATTATGGGTGCGGGCGCCCCGAACTTCGATCTTATCCATTCACCTTTCCCGGTAGAGACTCGGATGCCTGGTTTGTTTGAAGGACAAACGGCAGAAACGGCTAATTATGACACAATTTAACCTGTTTGAATATACAGTATTGGAAGGCATCTTCAGCTAAAGTATGCAACAATATGAGGTTCGCGCGAGTGAACTGGAACCTGCATCGCAGCTATTAAAATGCTACGTGGAAATGGTACACTCACGCGTTTACACTATTTATGAAACGTATTCAGGAGACTCAATTATGGCCAGCAGAGGCGTAAACAAGGTGATTCTCGTTGGTAATCTGGGCCAGGACCCGGAAGTACGCTATATGCCGAGTGGCGGCGCTGTCGCCAACTTAACGCTGGCTACTTCTGAATCCTGGCGCGATAAGCAGACCGGCGAAATGAAAGAGCAGACTGAATGGCACCGGGTGGTGATGTTCGGCAAACTGGCGGAAGTGGCCGGCGAATATCTGCGTAAAGGTTCTCAGGTGTATATCGAAGGTCAATTGCGTACCCGCAAGTGGACCGATCAGAGTGGCCAGGAACGCTATACGACTGAAATTAACGTTCCGCAGATCGGCGGCGTGATGCAGATGCTGGGTGGTCGCCAGGGCGGCGGCGCACCGGCAGGTGGTCAGCAGCAGGGAGGTTGGGGTCAGCCGCAACAACCTCAGCAGCCGCAGGGCGGTAACCAGTTCAGCGGCGGTGCGCAGTCACGTCCACAGCAATCCGCGCCAGCGCCGTCTAACGAACCGCCAATGGATTTTGACGACGACATTCCGTTCTGATTTTTGGTAAAAAACTGAAAGAGTTATTTGCATTTTCGCTATAGCTCTCGTCTGCTGAAATGCCTGGTGTAAACCAGGCATTTTCTTACCTGGTATTATTGTCTTAGAGCCTATCCCACCAGGCGTTATTGGCGCAGCCAGTTTGGACACGGACAGCGCGCAAAAACCGGAGCGTACACGTAGTACGTGAGGATTTTGAGCACTGCCCAGGACCAAAATGGCAAGTAAAATAGCTCTAATGGGATAGGCTCTTAGTATCCCTTTCAAAAAAGAGAAGCGCATATCTCACGGAATGACTTACGGAAAAATGTCGCTTATCACCTCTGGCCGACTTGTCAGTCCAGGCCCCCCTCTGCACATCATTATCCAGCCGAATTTCATAAATGTACTGCAATAACCCGGATTATCTTAAATATGAAAGAGAAATCTCATCTGCAAAATATATAATTTATAGCCATTTTTTAACAACTAACAGGTATTATAAAATAACGGTAGAGAATGGTCGGTATCATCAATAGTTAATTAAATGTTTGTTTTAGCTTGTGATGAGGTCGAATATGATATGTTCACCTTGCTTTATTTTTAATCGCTGAAGATAAAATTGTTACTTATAGCTGATTTTATATAAAAAATGGTTTTATTTATGTGTTTTTTTACGCAATTCTGATTTTTTGCTCCCCACTTACTATATTTTCAACAACTTAAGTTATATTGAAGTCCCTGTGACCCTATGTTTTAATTGTGAAAATTCACTTTATTCTCTGGAGGCAAATTTATTAAATACTTATGTTTATAACGCGTATTAAAACGAAACATGGCCTTAAAATTATTTAATGTTTAAATGATTAGCTAACAAATCTATTTATTGGCGGGTGGTTTTAATTTGCTGATGGCTATCTTTTATTTATGAGCTGAGATCTTATGTAATACCTATTATTTGGAAAGATATAGTTAGCATAATAATTGATGTCTATCTAATCAAATAAATGAAGAGTGTTTTAATTAAATCGCTCATCTTTGTTGTAGGCGTATAAAAATAGCGTCGTTGTTTTTATTTTTATGATTACGAGATGTAAGAAAACCGAAATCTATACCCAAAATAATTCGAGTTGCTTAAAGGCGGCAAGGGAGTGAGTCCCCAGGAGCATAGATAACTATGTGACTGGGGTGAACGAGCGTAGCCAACACATAAGCAACTTGAAGTATGAAGGGTATATAAAGCGTATTGGTAGCAGGAAGCCAAGGGCGGTAGCGTTCACTTTCTGAATAACCTGAGCATCCTTTATCCTTTCTAATCCACAAAAACTTTTTATTCACAATGTAATATCAGGAGACAACATGGAAGACGAAAGTAATCCGTGGCCTAGTTTTGTTGATACATTTTCTACTGTATTGTGCATTTTTATATTTCTTATGTTGGTATTTGCACTTAATAATATGATTATCATGTATGATAACTCAATTAAAGTTTATACGGCAAATATAAAGAATAATACTAAATCTTCTGCTCAAAATAGCGGAACCAATGACAATTCAAATGCTAATGAAATAGTTAATAAGAAAGTGAATACACAAGATGTGTCGGACGGAATTACTGCAATGCCAGGTAAGGAGGTTGGAGTATACGATATCGCCGATGGTCAGAAAATTGATATAACGTCTACAAAAAATGAGCTTGTTATTACGTATCATGGCAGGCTGAGAAGCTTTTCAGCAGAGGACACTCATAAAATAGAGGCTTGGTTAGAAGACAAAATCAATAGTAATTTATTGATAGAAATGGTTATTCCTCAGGCAGACATCTCTTTCTCTGACTCTTTACGACTGGGATATGAACGGGGAATTATTTTGATGAAAGAGATTAAGAAAATATATCCTGATGTAGTTATTGACATGAGTGTTAACTCCGCAGCATCAAGTACAACGAGTAAAGCTATCATCACTACTATTAATAAAAAGGTGTCAGAGTGAAATATATAAACCATTACCGCTATTTTTTCATCTGTTTTTTACTTGCCATACTCCCTTTTTTAGCTTTATCTTTTCCCGGTATAAGAGAGTATATTTTTGATAACTTTATGGTTTCTGCAATTTACAATGGGGTCATTATTTCCATTTATATTACAGGTTCTTTGTGTGCATTATTCACTATTCTTAAAAATATTTCAGCAAAAGACATATTAATAGCTCAGGACGCCAGTAGAAAAAATAGTATTCTTTCTAACCTCAATCAGATTTTGTTTTCCGGGGAACCCAAACAGTGTGATTTTAATTTGCTGATGGAATTAGATGACAATGTGTCTACTGCCCGTAACCAACGATTGTCATTTATTATGAGCTGTAGCAATGTGTCGACGCTTGTTGGCCTGTTGGGGACGTTTGCGGGTCTGTCTATTACGATTGGTTCAATCGGGAACTTATTGAGCTCGCCATCAGATGTTGGCGGTGATAATGCAAGTAATACACTCAATATGATCGTGACAATGGTAGCGTCGCTTTCTGAACCATTGAAAGGGATGAATACCGCATTTGTATCTTCTATCTATGGTGTTGTTTGCGCCATACTCCTGACCTCACAAAGTGTTTTTGTTCGCAGCTCCTATTCCCTTGTTTCTACGGAAATTAAAAAATTAAAAATCATAAGTAACAGATCCAATAATAAACAACGAAGTCTGCGGGTTGAATCAGAGACGCTTGTGGAATTTAAAGAGTTGTTTAAAGCGTTTTTTGATAACTACCTGACAGTTGAAAATTTACGGACGCAGGATGAAGAAAAGAAACGAGTGATGCTATCAGATAGTTTTGTCACTTTGCAAAACCGGCTATTGGATAACTCAGCAAAACTGGAACAACTTTCTACGCTGATTGATGGTTATCTGGTAAGCAATAACGAAAATACCAAAAAATTAGTTGACGGTGTAATAACAATTACCTCTCGTTTATCTGAAGGGAATACCCTGCTTGCTGATAATAATGCACGACTGGAGGCAATGAGTACAATACAAAATATTATAGACAAAAAGAATGATTCAATAATGGCATCAGTTGATAAATGTTATCAGGAATCTCTTTCACATGGTAAGACCATAAGCGATATTGCCGCTGGCAGTGCCGATATTTCTCATACTCTCGATGGGCTTAGAAAAGAAATGGATGAGGATATGAACAGTGTTCATTTAGCACTATCCGATCTATCGGCTACTGATAAAAAGATTATTGCCAATACTAAAGAGATTAGTGCTGAAATGGTTAGCTACCGTGATACCTATATGCCATTAATGGAAAAAATAACATCTATGCATCAGGAAATAGTAAAGCAACGTTTGTTAAACAAGGAGGAAAAAAATGAAGATTAAGATGTTTTTTCTGACGACTGCTTTTATTACACAAAGCACATACGCCAGCGAGCTTCCGGTCATTCCTCTAAGAGATTTAGTTAATGCCGCATTAACGCATCAGCCCTCTGTTGCTGTTTCATATTATGAGACTGAAAAGAAAAACAGTGACTTAGATCTTTCACGGGCAGCACTTTATCCTACCCTGGATCTAACATCTGGCCTTAATAATAACAGAAAAGAGTCATCAGGTACCGAGAGAAACGTTGAAAATAAGGTGTCTTTATCATACCGAATAACGGATTTTGGAGTGAGTGGGGCTAATATCAGGAAATCTGAATACGAACGAGATAATAGTAAAACTGACTATGAAAAAACAAAGAATATAGTGTCTCAGGAGGTTGTGACAACCTATTATAACATCAGTAAATATCGTGAAATGATTGATGGCGTAAATCTGGAGAAAGAGTTTTATAAAAAGATGCTGGAAACTTTTTCGCTGCTGGTATCTTCCGGTGTCGCTATGCAATCTGATATGCGTAAAGTACAAGTATCTATCGATGCATTAAATACCAGAAGCATTATGTATCAGTCGATGTTGGATGATGAAATGTATAAAATGCAGAATATGACTGGTCTGAATTTATCACCAGTTCAGATTCAAAGCGATGAAAAATTCAATCTCTTCAAAAAATATATCTTTGTCGAAAGCCCTGAAAAACTTATGGACATGGTGATGAAATACAACGATGACTATAAGATGCTTGTCAATACCCGAAAAGCCGCGACCGAAGATATTAATGCCGCAAAATCATCCTATTTTCCGACTGTAGATCTCGTTTCCAGCTATGTACAGAATAATCCGAGCGGTAGTGCCAAAAAAAGTGATTATGAAGATGAATTTAAAACGGGTATCAATGTCAGTTTCAACATTTTTAATGGGTTCAGAAATTCAGCCCAGGAAAGAAAAATGGTGGCAAGTTACTCGCAGGCTAAGCTGCAAATTGACGATTTTTTGATTAAAACTCGTTATAACATTGATTCACAACTTTCAAAATATACCGCTGCAAAAGAGACTTACTCAGTGGCGGAACGTTCACATACAAACGCGTTACAGCTTACTGAATTATATGAGCAGGAGTTTCAGTTAGGGCAAAAAAGTTTGCTTGATTTAATTTCAAGCCGTAATGAAGCATTTCAGGCATATGTAAGCATGATCGACAGCAAATATAGCCTGTATATTTTAAAGTTACAACAACTCTCATTGATTTTCCATTTGATGGATTATTTAAAAGGAAATGCTGAAAGTGAGCTAAATGGAATGAAATGAATAGAAGACAAAGCGATCATCTCATGATGATAATTATTTCCTTGACGATCTTAATTATTATCCTTACCTACTTTATAGAAATTAATTCAGTGGTTCATGGTCAGGGTGTTATCACTACTAAAGATAATGCTCAGTTAATATCTCTTTCTAAAGGAGGGACGATACAAGATATTTATGTGGCTGAGGGTGATACTGTAAAAAAAGGAGAACTCCTTGCAAAGGTCGTTAACCTTGATCTACAAAAGGAATATCAAAGGTATAGAACTCAAAAAGGGTATCTGGATAAAGATGTTAACGAAATATCTTTCATTCTTGATAAAGAAAATGAGAGTGGATTGATTACCCTGGATGGCACCCGTTCTTTAAGCAACAAAGAGGTAAAAGCGAATATTGAATTAGTGCATAGTCAGATAAGAGCTAAAGAGTTAAAAAAAACCTCTCTTGATTCTGAGATTAGCGGATTACAAGAGAAGCTAAGTTCGAAAGAAAAAGAACTGGCATTGCTTGCCGAAGAAATAAATATTCTTTCCCCACTGGTAAAAAAAGGAATTAGCCCATATACCAATTTTCTTAACAAGAAACAGGCGTATATAAAAGTTAAGTCTGAAATTAATGATATTGAAAGTAGCATCACTTTAAAAAAAGATGATATTGAGCTGGTTGTTAATGATATTGAGGCGCTTAATAATGAATTGCGACTATCTTTATCTAAAATAATATCTAAAAATCTTCAGGAACTTGAGGTTGTTAACTCTACATTAAAAGTAATAGAGAAGCAGATAAATGAGGAGGATATCTATTCACCGGTTGACGGCGTAATTTATAAAATCAACAAAAGTGCCACTACTCATGGTGGTGTGATCCAGGCGGCGGATTTACTTTTTGAAATAAAACCAAAAGTAAGGACTATGCTGGCTGATGTGAAAATACTACCCAAATACCGTGACCAAATATATGTAGATGAAGCCGTTAAGCTGGATGTCCAGTCAATTATCCAACCAAAGATAAAATCGTATAATGCGACTATCGATAATATTAGCCCTGATTCCTATGAGGAAAATACCGGAGGAACAATTCAGCGTTATTATAAAGTAATTATTGCATTCGATGTTAATGAAGATGATTTACGGTGGTTAAAACCAGGTATGACTGTTGACGCCAGTGTAATTACCGGAAAACACAGCATTATGGAATACCTGTTATCTCCTTTGATGAAAGGCGTGGACAAAGCCTTTTCAGAACCAGTTAATACTAAACGATTAGATACACCTTGAGAGTGAATATAATATTATGGGAAATAAAAGCATACAAAAGTTTTTTGCCGATCAAAATTCTGTAATTGATTTATCTTCTTTGGGTAATGCCAAAGGCGCAAAAGTTTCTCTTTCTGGGCCAGACATGAACATTACCACGTCGCGTGGTTCAGTGATTATTGTCAATGGTGCTCTTTATTCAAGTATCAAAGGCAATAACCTCGCTGTTAAGTTTAAAGATAAGACTATTACCGGCGCTAAAATTCTGGGCAGCGTAGATTTAAAAGATATTCAACTAGAGAGAATTGACAGCTCATTGGTTGATACTGCTCAGGCAGAAAAAAAAGGTAATGGCAAACAACGAAATAAGAAGGAAGAAGAGGAATTAAAAAAGCAGTTTGATGATGCTGAAAATGCAAAGAAAGAAGCTGACAAGGCGAAGGAAGAAGCAGAGAAAGCTAAAGAGGCTGCAGAAAAAGCACTCAATGAAGCGTTTGAAGTACAGAACTCGTCAAAGCAAATTGAAGAAATGCTGCAGAACTTTTTGGCTGACAATGTAGCAAAAGACAATCTGGCTCAGCAAAGCGATGCTTCTCAGCAAAATACACAGGCTAAAGCAACGCAGGCTTATAAACAGAACGATGCTGAAAAAGTTCTTCCTCAACCTATTAATAAAAATACCAGCACTGGCAAAAGTAATAGCAGTAAAAATGAGGAAAATAAGCTCGATGCCGAGTCTGTTAAAGAGCCGCTTAAAGTCACATTAGCGCTTGCGGCTGAGAGTAACAGCGGTAGCAAAGATGATAGTATAACTAATTTTACCAAACCTCAGTTTGTCGGTAGCACTGCTCCCAATGCCACGGTCATTATTAAAATTAATGGTATTGCTGTCGGTCAGGCTGTAGCGGATAGTTTGGGTAACTTCACCTTCACAGCGCCTGAAACATTGACTGATGGAACATACAATCTGGAGGCAGAGGCCAAGACTGCTGATGGGAGCGGTAGCGCCAAACTTGTCATTACTATCGATTCCGTTACCGATAAGCCAACATTTGAACTTTCGCCTGAAAGCAGTGTGTCCGGTCATAAGGGCTTAACGCCGACCTTGACGCCTTCAATTGTTGGTACGGCGGAAGAGAATGCTAAGGTTGACATTTATGTAGATAATAAACTGGTTGCCAGCGTTGATGTCGATAAAGATGGAAACTGGAGTTATGAATTTAAAGATAATGAATTATCTGAGGGCGAAAATAGTATAAAAGTCGTTGCCGTGGATAAAGCAGGTAATAAAAACGAAACGACGGATAGTATCATAACCGACACCATTCCTCCGGAAAAGCCGACGATTGAGCTGGATGATAGTAGTGATTCCGGTATTAAAAATGACAACATTACTAATAGCACTCTGCCAACATTTATTGGTGTGGCGGAACCCGGTTCTACAGTCTCTATTTATCTTGGACTTAAACATCTTGGTGAGGTCATTGTTGCTAAAGATGGTACATGGAGCTATACGCTTACTACGCCGCTCAAGGATGGCGAATACAATATAACAGCAACAGCTACTGATATTGCCGGACATACCTCAGCGACGGCAAATCTGCCTTTTACTATTGATACACGTATCAGCTATTTCAGCGCTGAGATTGAAACGACTGATGATAGCGGTATTGTTGGAGATAACGTTACTAACAATACTCGTCCAACCTTTACAGGTAAAACTGAGCCAAATGCTATTATCAGTGTCATAAATAGTGAGACTGGCGAAGAGGTTATTTTTAAAGCGAATGACCAGGGCGAATGGACGTTCAATTTCACTTCAGACTCAGTGGAAGGGATTAACAATCTTACGTTCACTGTTGAAGATGTCGCTGGCAACAAAAAGAATTTTTCCTTTAGTTACGTTATCGATACTGTTGCCCCTGTACCTCCGACGGTTTCTTTGGATGATTTTGTTGTTTTACCGAATGGTATAATTTTATCAGGGAATGATTTACCGGCTTTAGTCGGTACGGCAGAGCCAAAGTCTACCATCTTATTGATGCGAGATGGCAAATTATATGACAGCATTGAGGTTGATTCAAACGGGACCTGGAATTATCAGTTTAGTAATAAATTTCTTCAGGGCGCCTATGATATTGAAATCATTTCTCAGGATGCCGCCGGTAACAAATCCTCTACTGTTAAATATTCTTTTACTATTCAAACTGAAGTTGTACTTCCAAAAGCGGAACTCGATGCCAGTGATGATTCCGGTGCAAAAGGCGACTGGATTACCAATAAACATAATGCTCTGACATTACTGGGAACAGCGGATAGGTTTGCTACCGTAAATATCCTTATCGATGGTAAAACGATAGGCGTGACGACTGCAGATGCAGACGGTAACTGGAGTTTTGATATTTCCCGAAATCTGTCTGACAATGTTTATAAGATTACGGTTGAAGCCATCGATCCTTTAGGAAGAACGTCATCTGTAGATTATCAGCTTACCATTGATAGCTTTACGCCGATCCCTACTGTTATGTTGCATGATAGCGCTGATTCTGGCGTTAAAGGCGATATGATTACTAAAATTAATACGCCGTTGTTTACCGGGATGGCTGAAGCTAATGCTAAGGTTTCCATCTATGTCGACGGTGTTTTAAGTGGCGAGGCTATTGCTGGCGATGATGGTGTATGGAATTTTCAATTTACCACAACGTTATCCGATGGCTCGCATAACGTAACGGTAAAGGTAGAAGATATTGCCGGTAATACTGCCTCCTCATCAGCGTATAATTTCCAAATCGTAACGCAAACGCAAAAACCAACAATAGAGTTGATCAACGATACGGGGGTTGATAATACAGACCATATTATTAATGAAAAGAGTCCGGCCCTGACAGGGACCGCTGCACCCTATTCAACGGTTAAACTTTATATTGATGGCGCACTGATCGCTGAGGTCAGAACAAATAAAGATGGCAGATGGGAGTATACCCTGAAAGCCGATCAAGGTTTGGTTGATGGCGATCATAAAATAACCGCTTCAGTTGAAGATGTCGCTGGCAACATTGCCCATTCGGATCCTTTCTTAATTAGCGTTGATACTACTATTTCAATACCGATAGTTTCATTGAGCCCGGATTCAGATTCGGGAATTTCAGATGATAATTTAACGAATATCGTTAAACCTACCTTGCACCTAAAAGATATTGATCCGGACATTATCAGTGTTCAGGTATGGGATGCCGCGTCTGATACGCAGATCGGTGTTGCCACGCAACAACCTGATGGTTCATGGGCCTATACCTTTACTTCAGATTTAACGGAAGGCTTGCATCAGGTTTATGTCAAGGTTGAGGATATCGCGGGTAATAAAGCGAACAGCGCGGTATTCGATTTTACTATCGATACCACAATATCAATGCCGGTGATTTCCCTGCTTTCTAAGGATGATACGGGGGTTACAGGCGATAACCTGACCAATATCAATAAGCCAGGTTTTGCTATTTCCGGTGTTGATGCCGATGTGCATCGGGTCGTCGTACAGGTGATGCACAATGGCGTGAGCGAAGAAATCGAACTTTCCCATCTCAACGGTAGTTGGTTATTTACACCAGGGAATACGTGGGTGGATGGCAGCTACACGTTAACGGTGAAAGTAGAAGATAAGGCAGGAAATACTAGCTACTCAGCGCCGCTGACGGTCGTTATCGATACCCAAATCGCCATTGATGGGGTGGAACTGGTCAACGATAGCGGCGTGAAAGGCGACAATATGACCAACGACGACCGTCCCCACTTTCGTGTGACGGTACCCACGGATGTCAATGAAGTCCGTCTGAGCATTGACGGTGGTAATTCGTGGGTTCAGGCAACTCCGGGCGTGGCAGGAAGCTGGGAGTATATCTGGCCGACAGACCTGGCAGATGGTCAATACACGCTAACGGTGGAAGCGACCGATAACGCAGGCAATACAGTGACGAAGACCATCGATTTCGCGGTGGATACCACGCTGTCAGTGCCGGTCATCGTACTGGATAGCGCGGACGACACCGGCATCCAGGGCGATAACATGACGAATAGCACCCAGCCGACATTTGCCCTGCAGCATATTGATGATGATGCCGTTCGCGTTACGGTCAGCGTAGAGCATGGCGGCGTCACCACCACATTTGACGCCACGAAAGGCACAGGCGGATGGAGCTTTACGCCGACAGGGGCGTGGGCGGATGGTGATTATACCCTGAGTGTGTCAGTCGAAGATAAAGCGGGGAACACCAGCCATTCTGCATCGCTGACGGTGACGGTGGACACGCAAATCGCCATTAATAACATTGAACTGGTCAATGACAGCGGTATTCCCAACGATAATCTGACTAATAACGTGCGTCCGCACTTCCAGGTGACGGTACCGACGGATGTCAACGTGGTGCGCCTGAGCATTGACGGCGGCAAGACGTGGTTCAACGCTACCCAGAGCGCGACGCCGGGCGCCTGGGATTATATCTGGCCGGATGATGTGCCCGATGGCTCCCATACCGTGACGGTGGAAGCAACCGATGAGGCGGGAAATAAGGCAACACAGACGCTCGATTTCACCATCGATACCACTCTGTCTGTGCCGACACTCTCGCTGGACAGCGCAGATGACAGCGGCATCGCGGGCGATAATATCACCAATGTTAAAACGCCGGGCTTTACCCTCAACAATATTGATACCGATGTCAGCCGGGTGATGGTGGAGGTAATGCATAATGGCATTAAACAGGAGGTGCAACTGGTTCAGACCGGCGGACAGTGGCGCTTTGCGCCGACCAGTGACTGGGCGGACGGCGACTATATTCTGACGGTGAAGGTAGAAGATAGGGCCGGAAATGTGAAGCAGTCCGCGCCGTTGACGGTGACAGTGGACACGCATATCGCCATTGACCGTATTGAACTGGTTAACGACAGCGGTATCCCGGACGATAATCTGACTAATGAAGCGCGCCCGCACTTTCAGGTGACAGTACCGGCGGATGTTAACGGCGTAAGACTGAGCATTGATGGCGGCAAAACGTGGTTTGACGCCACGCAGAGCGCGACGTCGGGCGTTTGGGATTATACCTGGCTGACGGATGTAGGAGAGGGGAAGCATACTCTGACAGTGGAGGCGACCGACAAGGCGGGAAACAAAACGACGCAGAAACTGGACTTCACCATCGATACCCTGCTGTCAGAACCGACGATTACCCTGGACAGCGCGGATGATAGCGCCGCTGGCGATAACATCACCAACGTTAAGATGCCAGGCTTTACCCTCGGTAATATCGACGCCGACGTGACCAAAGTGGTGGTGACGGTGGCGCATGATGGTAAGAACCAACAGATAGAGTTGATTAAGAACGGCGGTGTGTGGCGCTTTACGCCGGGCGCAGCCTGGACCGATGGCGACTATACGTTGACGGTAAAGGTAGAAGATAAGGCGGGTAATACAAATTATTCTGCGCCGCTGACGGTGACTATCGATACGCAAACGTCTATTGATCGCATTGAGCTTCTTAATGACACGGGTATTGTCGGGGATAACCTGACCAATGAAGCACGTCCACAGTTTCATATTACGGTACCGACGGACGTGAACTCTGTGCAACTGAGTCTTGATGGCGGCATCAACTGGGTTAACGCAACGCTGACGTCTGACGGCGTTTGGGAGTATATATGGCCGACAGATCTGGTCGAAAATACGTATACCCTGACAGTGAAAGCAACCGATGTTGCAGGCAACACGGCGACGGAAACGCTCAATTTTATCATTGATACCACATTGTCGACACCGACCATCACGCTGGATAGCGCAGATGATAGCGGCACCGCCAACGATAATAAGACTAACGTTAAAACGCCGGGTTTTATTATCGGCGGTATTGATTCTGACGTGACTCAGGTCGTCGTGCAGGTGATGCGCGATGGTCACAGCGAGGAGGTGGAGCTGACGCAGACTAACGGGCAGTGGCGTTTTGTACCCGGCAGCGCGTGGACTGATGGCGACTATACGCTGACGGTAACGGTGAAAGATGAGGCGGGTAATATTCGCCACTCAGCGCCGTTGACGGTCACCATCGATACGCAAATCACCATTGACCATATTGAACTGGTCAATGACAGCGGTATTCCCGACGATAATCTGACCAATGAAGCGC